>NZ_JBEXTX010000017.1:0-89178 GCF_040614175.1 Amycolatopsis sp. NPDC006131 | reverse complement strand
GTGGCGGGTCGCCTGGCGCGTGCGGCGGGTCGGCTGGCGGGGTGGCGTGGCGGGTCGCCTGGCGCGTGCGGCGGGTCGGCTGGTGGGGTGGTGTGGCGGGTCGCCTGGCGGGGTGGTGCGGCGGGTCGCCTGGTGCGGCGGGTCGGCTGGCGGGGTGGTGCGGCGGGTCGCTTGGCGGGATGGCGCGGCGGGTCGGCTAGCGGGATGGTGCGCCGGGTCGGCTGGCGGGGTGGTGCGGCGCGGTCGGCTGGCGGGGTGGTGCGGCGCGGTCGATCGGCGGGCCGGCGCAGCGGCGTCAGTGCGCGGCTTCGTCCCGGACGGCGGCGATGTGGTTGCCGATCAGGGTCTGCAGGCCCTCGGCGTCACCGTCGGCGAGCAGGTCGCAGATGCGCTCGTGCTCGGTGAGGATGATCGGCGGGCGCACCGTGTTGTCGCGCAGCGCGGTGTTGACCATGCGCAGCTGGCGGTCGCGCAGGCCGGAGTAGAACTCGGCGAACAGGGCGTTGCCCGCGGCCTCGACAAGCGTGGCGTGGAACTCCCGGTCGAGCTGGGTGAAGCGGGCGGTGTGCTCGGGCATCGACACGGCGCGCTGCTCGTCAAGCACGGCACGCATCTTCGCGGCAACCTCGCGGTGCGTCCCCGCGGCGATGATCTTCGTGGCCGCGTGACGCTCCAGGAAGATCCTGGCCTCGGCGATGTCGTGCACCTCGTTCGGCGACACCGGGACCACCAGCGCGCCGCGCTTCGGGTACAGCCGCAGCAAGCCCTCGGCGGACAGCCGCAGGAACGCCTCGCGGACCGGGGTGCGGGACAGCTCCAGCGCTTCGGCGACCTCGCCCTCGCTGATCAGCCTCCCGCCTTCGAGACGGCCGTCCAGGATGCGGTCCTTGGTCCACTGGTAGGCCCGGTCGCCGGCCGCCTGTGAGCGGTCCCTCGTTGACATGGGCGCATCGTAGCCAGGAGGCTGATAGATACAAGATAGATGCAACAGGAGGTGATCCGGTGGCCGCGGGCAGGGCTTGGCTGATGTGGGGGCTGGGGGCGCTGTGCTACCTGACCGCGTTGTTCCACCGGATGAGCCTGTCGGTCGCCGGGCTCACCGCGCAGGAGCGGTTCTCGATCGACGCGACCGGGCTGGCCGCGTTCTCCGTGGTGCAGCTCGTGCTCTACGCGTTGCTGCAGGTGCCCGTCGGGGCGGCCGCCGACCGCTTCGGGCCGCGGCGCCTGCTGGCGCTCGGGATGGCGCTGATGGCGGCGGGGTCGATCGTGTTCGCGCTGGCCACGGCCTACCCAGCGGCGATGGCGGGCCGGGCGCTGATCGGCGCCGGTGACGCGTTCCTGTTCGTCAACGTGCTGCGGCTCGCGCACAACTGGTTCCCCGGCCGCCGGTACGCGCTGGTCGCGGCGCTCACCGGGATGATCGGCGGGCTCGGCCAGCTGATCGCGACCGCGCCGCTGGCCGCACTGCTCACCGGGTTCGGGTGGACGCCCGCGTTCCTGGTGGCCGGCGTGATCACGGCGGTGCTGCTGGTCGCGGTCGGTGTCGCGCTGCGGGACGGCCCGTCGGCGACCGTGCGCGAGGAGCCGCGGGAACCGTTGCGGGTCAGCCTGAGGCACGCGTGGCGCAATCGCGGCACGCGGCACGCGATGTGGACGCACTTCACGTTGATGGGCGCGTTCGTCACGTTCACCGCGGTGCTCGGCCAGCCGTACCTGGTGCACGCGCAGGGCCGGACCCCGGCGGCGGCGAGCGCGTTGCTGACCGTGGTGGTGGGCGGGTTCGTGCTGGCCGGGACGTTCGCCGGTCAGCTGGCTTCCCGGCGGCCCGGCGTGCGCGGGCCGATGGTCGCGACGGCCGCGGTGGTGAGCCTGGTGTGCTGGGCGGTGCTGGTCGTGGTGCCCGGACCGCTGCCGGTGGCCGTGCTCGGGCCGGTGCTGTTCCTGATCGGCGCGGCGGGCGCGGTGAGCATGCTGGCCTTCGACCTGGCGCGCTCGGCCAACCACGGGCACCAGGCCGGGGTCGCGAGCGGCGTGGCCAACATGGGCGGGTTCACCTTCGCGGTGGTCGCCGAGCTGGGGGCCGGCCTGCTGCTGGACGAACTGCTGCGGCACGGGGTGCCCGGGCCGCTGGCCTACCGGCTGTCATTCCTGGTGGCTCTCGTGATGGGACTGGCAGGCACCGTGCGGTTGCTGACGCTGCACAAGCACGCCGGAGTGCGCCCCCGCGAGCTGGAACTGGCTGCTTAGCCGGACGCTCTGCGCCGGTGGGCAGGCCCACCGGCGCAGAACTAAGAACTCAACGCGGCCAGGCCGAAGCCCGCCAGACGCCCGAACCCGGCTGCGGCAACGGCTGCCGCACCAGGGCGGCGCGGTCGGCCCAGAACGAGGTCCGCTCCGGCTTCTCCGGCTCGTCGCCGGGTGCGGAAGCGGCCGCGGCCACCACGGCGGTCAGCGCCGCCAGCTCGGCCTCGCTCGGGTCGCCGCGCACGATGCGCAGCAACGGCCGGGCGGGTGGGGTCTCTTCGGACTCGCTCATCGCTCCCCCTTACAGCGGGATGTTGCCGTGCTTCTTGGGCGGCAGCGTCTCGCGCTTGTCACGCAGCATGGACAGCGCCCGCGCCACGTGCCCGCGCGTGTGCGACGGCACGATCACCGAGTCGACGTAACCGCGCTCGGCCGCCTCGTACGGGTTGAGCAGCGTGTCCTCGTACTCCTGGATCAGCTCGGCCCGCAGCGCCTCGACGTCCTTGCCCTCCTCGGCGGCCTTGGCGAGCGTCTTGCGGTGCACGATGTTGGCCGCGCCCTGGGCGCCCATCACCGCGACCTGCGCGGTCGGCCACGCCAGGTTGATGTCCGCGCCGAGGTGCTTGGAGCCCATGACGTCGTAGGCGCCGCCGTAGGCCTTGCGCGTGATGACCGTGACCAGCGGGACCGTCGCCTCGGCGTAGGCGTAGATCAGCTTCGCGCCGCGGCGGATGATGCCGTTCCACTCCTGGTCGGTGCCCGGCAGGAAGCCTGGCACGTCGACGAAGGTCAGCACCGGCACGTTGAACGCGTCGCAGGTCCGCACGAACCGCGCCGCCTTCTCCGAGGCGTCGATGTCGAGGCAGCCGGCGAACTGCGTCGGCTGGTTGGCGACCACGCCGACCGCGTGCCCGTCGACCCGGCCGAACCCGACGATCACGTTCGGCGCGAACAGCTCCTGGACCTCCAGGAACTCGCCGTCGTCGAGCACGCGGGTGATGACCTCGTGCATGTCGTAGGGCTGGTTCGGCGAGTCCGGGATCAGGGTGTCCAGCTCGAGGTCGGACTCGGTGACGCCGTCGGCGATGGACCCGTCGGTCGGCTCCGGCGAGTCGAACACCGGCGGCTCGGACAGGTTGTTCGACGGCAGGAAGGACAGCAGCTCCTTGACGTAGGCGATCGCGTCCTCCTCGTCGGTGCCGAGGTAGTGCGCGTTGCCCGACTTGGTGTTGTGCGTCCGGGCGCCGCCCAGCTCCTCGAACGTCACCTCTTCGCCGGTCACGGTCTTCACGACGTCCGGACCGGTGATGAACATGTGCGAGGTCTGGTCGACCATCACGATGAAGTCGGTGAGCGCGGGGGAGTAGACGTGCCCGCCCGCGTTGGCGCCCATGATGAGCGAGATCTGCGGGACGACGCCGGAGGCCTTCACGTTGCGGGTGAAGATCTCGCCGTACAGGCCGAGCGAGACCACGCCCTCCTGGATGCGCGCGCCGCCGCCCTCGTTGATGCCGATGATCGGGCGGCCGGTCTTGATGGCCAGGTCCATCACCTTGACGATCTTCTCGCCGTAGACCTCGCCGAGCGAACCGCCGAACACGGTCACGTCCTGGCTGAACACGCACACCGGGCGGCCGTCGATGGTGCCGTACCCGGTCACCACCCCGTCGCCGTACGGGCGGTTCTTCTCCTGCCCGAAGTTGGTCGACCGGTGCCGCGCCAGCTCGTCGAGCTCGACGAACGAGCCGGGATCGAGCAGCAGGTCGATCCGCTCGCGGGCGGTCTTCTTGCCCTTCGCGTGCTGACGCTCCACGGCACGGGCGGACCCGGCGTGCACCGCCTCGTCGTTCCGGCGGTACAGGTCGGCCAGCTTCCCGGCCGTGGTGTGGATGTCCGGCTCCTCCGCCGGAGGCGTCCCGATCGGCTCCGTCGCGCTGCTCATGACGGGAGCCTATCTACTGCGCAAGGGGCGCGTGTGTGGCGTGAACCTCACCTGGCGAACCGCGACCAGGCGTCGAGCAGCCGCCGGGCAGATCCGCCCACCGGCCCGACCGCGTCGGCCAGGGTCTTCGCGTCCGGCAGCCGCGCCGAGTCGACCGCCGCCACCGCCTGCGCGGCGTCCGAAATGGTCGACGAGCACACCGAGAGCAGGTAGTCCGGCACGGTCAGGGCCGGGTCGGTCACCCCGACGACGGGCGTGCCGACGGCGGTGACCAGCGGGAACACCGTGCCCGGGATGCCGATGGCGGCTTCGGCGCGTGCCGAGGCCTGCACGGACGGGACGTCGCTGATCTCGTAGCGGTCCCACAAGGCGCGGTTCTCGCGCGGGTGCAGGCCGACGAGGATCCGCTTGCCTGCCGCCGCGAGTTTCTCCGCCGACGCGAGCAGCAGTTCGGTGCCGGGCGCCGCGGAACCGGTGCCGTCCGGGTGGGTGACGCTGGTGAGCACGAGGACGAGGCCCGGCTCCGGCTTGCGCTCGGGCAGGCCGTCGGTCTGCGGTGAGCCGACGACCTCGATGCGGCGGTGCGTGCCGAGGTAGGCGCCGAACGCGCGGGCCTCGGCGGGGGAGGACGACGTGATCAGCCGCGGGTGCAGCTCCTTCGCGCGCGCGGCCCGGACCGGCTGCTGGTAGGCGAGCGAACTGGCGACGAGCGGCAGCTTCCGGAATCGGGCCGCGCAGTCGGCGGGCCAGTCCCCGGCGCCGGTGACGACGAGCAGGTCCGCGCGCGGCGCGGTGTCCGGGGTCGCGACCGGAACCGGGTCGCCGGGGGTGACGCCGGTCAGGTCCGGGACCAGCTGGGTCAGCCGCCAGCCGCGCCGCGCGGCCTCGGCCAGCAGGGGTTTGACGTGGTAGGTGCCCCAGGGTTCGTTGGTCGCGATCAGCACGCGCGGGGCTCGGGAGGCGCTGGCGGTCCCGCCACCGAGGGCGGCGAGCGCGACGGCACCGCCGAGCACCGCACGCCGGGACACCGGTTTCGTCATGATCGACAAGCTAGGCGGCGCGGACGGCCTGCGGGTGAACGGCGAGCGAACGGTGTCAGCGCATCAGCTGCTCCCACACGTCAGTTTCGTGACGTCGCCGAGGTCGAGGCGGCCTTGCACACGAGGCGCAGCCACGCTCCGCCGTGAAGCCGGGCACGTGCACTGGGAAGTCGAGCACGTGCACCGGGAACCAGGCGGCCAGCTCGCCGGGCTCGGACAACGCCCACCAGACCTTCTCCGGCGGGTGCTTCAGGTGGCGCTCGAAGACGAGCGCGGCGCGGCCGTCCGGCTGACGGCGCAGTTCGCCGAGGTCGGTCACCGCACCTTCTCCTCGTAGCGCTTGGTCAGCAGGGCCGTGCGCTCCTCGGGCCACGGGCAGCGGATCTCGCCGAAGGTGGCGGCGAAGAACAGCTCCAGGTGGGTGTGCCAGGCGGCCAGCAGCTCGGCCCGCAGGTGCTTCAGCGCGAACGGGACCGTCTGCGTGAGCTCGATCCGGGTGCCGAGTTCGGCGTCGGCGACGATTTCGAACCGGACGCGGCCCGCGGGTGCGCCGTCGTGCAGCCACTCGTACTCCAGGACGTGCGGCGCGGACGCGGTGACGACCTTCCCCGCGGGCACGTAGCCGTTGGTGGCGCGCAGTGGCGGCGGGCCGCCGGGTTCGACCGGGGAGTCCTCGGTGAGCAGCCGCCAGATCTCCGCGGCCGGTTTCCAGACCAGGTCGCGGGCGAACCGCAGCTCGTACCCGGCGGCCGTCTCGTGCGCCGAGCCCTCGCCGAGGCCGAACTGGTCGATGTAGTGCTCCATCGCGGTCAGCCAGTCCGGCGGCGGGGGCGCGTCGGCGCCGTCCAGCCGTGCGGTCAGTGCGCCGAGGCAGGTGTCCCAGCCGATCGCGTTCCGTCCGGCGGACAGCCGCCCGATGTCGCCGCCGCCGATCGTCTGGGTGAAGACCAGCAGGCAGCCGTCACCGTCCGGCAGCAGCTCGAACCGCAGGACGTCGAGGTTCCAGGTGAAGGCGAACACCTTCGGCGGGTCGAATTCGAGGACCTCGCCGGTGCCGCCGTCGTCGACGGGCGCCTCGTCGGGGAAGACGAACCGGATCGGCGCGCCGATCCGCGCCTCGGTCTCGACGCGCGCCGGGAACCAGTGCGCCAGTTCGGCCGGGTCGGTGACGGCTCGCCAGACCTTCTCGGGCCGGTGCCGCAGGCGACGTTCGAAGCGCAGCACGGGTTTCCCTGCGATGGTGCGGAATTCGGTCACCTCGGGTCCTCCATCGAGTCCAGGTGGCGTTCGAGGGCGTCCAGGCTGGCGTCCCACATGCGCCGGTAGGGGGCCAGCCAGGCGTCGATCTCGGCGAGCGGCTCCGGGCGCAGCCGGTACCAGCGGCGTTGCGCGTCCTGCCGGACCTCGACCAGCCCCGCCTCGCGCAGCACCTTGAGGTGCTTGGACACCGCGGGCTGGGTGAGGCGCAGGCGCTCCACGAGGTCCCCGACCGGGCGCTCCGACGTGCGGAGCAGGTCGAGGATCTCGCGCCGCCGCGGCTCGGCGAGGACCTCGAACGTTGATGCCATACGAGGAATATAACCGCTGAGGAATATAAGTCAAGCTGTCACATCGGTGTTCCCCGGGCACTTCGGAGTGCCTTCTTCCGCGACCGCGCCGGCCGGGACAAGATCGGCTCATGAGCGAAGAACTCCTCGACCTCGTCGCCGGCCGCCAGTTCGGCACCCTGGCCACGATCCGCCGCGACGGCAGGCCGCAACTGTCCACAGTGGTCTACGGCTGGTACCCGGAGGAGAAGCTCATCCGGATCAGCTCGACCGCGGACCGCGCGAAGGTGCGGAACCTGCTCCGGGACCCGCGCGCGGTGCTGCACGTCGCGGCGCCGGACGGAATGGCGTACGCGGTCGTGGAGAGCGACGTCGACGTGTCGCCGGTCAGCACCGAGCCGGGAGACGCGACCGGACGCGAGATGGCCGAGCTCGCCTCGCGGTTCGAGGACCCGTACGCCGACCTCGACCGCTTCTACCAGCGAATGGTCGACGAGCAGCGTGTGGTGATCCGTCTCCCGGTGTCCCGTGTGTACGGTCTCCCGCCGGGCGCGCTTCCCGTGCCGGACTAGAGCCCGAGGCCGCGCAGCAGGATGTCGAACCCCTGGCGGAACTCCTCCTCCGGCGGGATCGAGCGGGCCTGCGCGGCGGTTTCGGACAGGATCGGGAACTCCTCCGGCGGCAGGTCGGCCAGCGCGGCCGTGCCCGCGCCCGACAGCGCCCCGAAGTGTTCCACCTGCAACGCGCCGAACACGTAACCCAGGATCGTCCGGAACGCGATCGCCCGCCGTTTGCCGGTGAGGCCCGCGTCGGTCAGGACGGTCAGCATCGTCTCGCCCCAGCGGATCGAACTCGGCACGCGGTGACGGTGCATCAGCAGCAACGGCACCACCGCCGGGTGCCGTGAAACCGCGATCCGGACCCGGTCGGCCAGCACGCTCAACCGCTCGCCGGCCGAACCGCGCGGCACCGTCACGTCGATCGCCTGCAACACCAGGTCGACCACCAGGCCTTCGAGCTCGTCGCGGTCGGACACGTAGCGGTAGAGCGACATCGTGCCCATGCCGAGTTCCTTGGCGACCGTGCGCATCGACAACGCGTCGAGCCCGTCGCGGTCGAGGACGGCCAGTGCCGCGGTGGCGATCTGCGTGGTGGTCAGCGAGCGGGGTCGTGGCATGGCGTTTGACAGCGTACAGCATACGCGCATACGTTCGTAGGCGTACACCACACGCCTACGGAGGGATCCACCATGCGCGAGTTCGAACTGGACGCGGTCGGCGGCGAGCGCGTCCGCGTTCCCGACCCGGAACGCCTGGTCCACCTGCAGTTCCGGCGCTTCGCCGGCTGCCCGATCTGCAACCTCCACCTCCGCTCGGTCGTGCAGCGGCACGACGAGATCGAAGCCGCAGGCATCCGCGAGGTGGTCTTCTTCCACTCGCCCGCCGACGAACTGCGCGACTACGACCTCCCGTTCGCCGTCATCGCCGACCCGGACAAGCGGTACTACCGCGAGTTCGGCGTCGAGTCCGGCCGCCGCGCCCTGCTGCACCCGCGGACGTGGGGCGCGATCCTGCGCGGCTCCGCCCTGACGCTGCTCGGCAGATTCCGGCCGCCCGCGGTCCGGCAGGAGGGCGGGCGGCTCGGGCTGCCCGCGGACTTCCTCATCGACCAGGGCGGCCGCGTGGTGGCGCGGAAGTACGGCGAGCACGCCTACGACCAGTGGTCGGTCGACGAACTGCTGGCCCACGCGCGGACGGCGGTGGTCCGGTGAAGCACGGGCTGATGCTGTTCACGGATTCCTTCGGCAGCGGCGCTTCCTCGACGGAAGTGTTCGGCTGGGCGCTCAGCTACGCGGCGGAAGCGGAGCTCGCCGGGTGGGACGAGATCTGGACCACCGAGCACCACTTCACCAGCGCCGTGCACACCCCGTCGGCGGTGGCGATGGCGGCGTTCCTGCTCGGGCGCACCGGCCTCGGCGTCGGCACCGCGGTCGCGGTGCTGCCCAACCACCACCCGGTCGCGCTGGCCGAGCAGGCCGCGCTGCTGCACCACGTCGGCGACGGGCGGTTCACGCTCGGCGTCGGGCGCGGCCAGCCCCGCGCGGATCTGGAGGTCTTCGGCGACGGGCTCGCCGGGTACCGCGACATCTCGGGCCGGCTCGCGCAGTTGTCGGAGGCGTTGCGCACCGGCGAGTTCGACGACTTCCGGGTCGTGCCGGACGTGCCGGGGCGGTCGCCGCTCGCGTTGTCCGCGGCCTCGGTGCCGACCGCGCGGCTGGCCGGGCGGTTCGGGTTGCCGATCATCCTCGGACCGTTCGTGAGCCTCGCCGACAAGCGTGCGATGGTCGACGCGCAGATCGAGGCGGCGGCCGGGCACGGGCACCGGATCGACCCCGCCGACAACGTCGATTCGAGCTACTTCGCGATCGCCGACACCACCGACGCGGCGCGGGAATCGCTGGTCGACGGGCTGCGGGCGATGCTGCTGCGCGGCGCGCCGGGCGCGCGGTGGCTGGTCGAGCAGCCGGAGATGACGGCCGACCGCGCTGATGCGATGGCCCGGCAGCTCGTGCGCAACGTGATCGCCGGTGACCCGGACGAGTGCGCGCGGCAGTTGCGTGAGCGGGAGGAGCTGCTCGGCGCTGGCCGGATCATCCTGATGCCCGAGGGGGCGGGCTCGGCCGGCGCCGTGCTGCGCACGGTGCGGCGGGCAGGCGCCGAAGTCTTCACAGCGGCTCACTGCTCGGCTTGAATCGGACGATGAGCACAGGCGGCTTGTCGAAAGCCCGGCTGGGGCGGCTCCACGACGTGATGGCCGGTTACGTCGAACGCGGCGAGGTCCCCGGGGTGATCACGCTCGTCGAGCGCCACGGGGAAGTGCACGTGGACGTGCTCGGCTCGGTCGCGTTCGGCGGGCCCGCGTTGAGCCGGGACAGCCTGTTCCGCATCAGCTCGATGACCAAACCCATCGCCGCGGCGGCCGCGATGGCGCTCGTCGAGCAGTGCCGGCTCCGGCTCGGCGAGCCGCTGGACGAGCTGCTGCCGGAGCTGGCGGACAGGCGGGTGCTCGCCCGGATCGACGGGCCGCTCGACGAGACGGTTCCCGCCGAGCGGGCCATCACGCTGCGGGACCTGCTGACGTTCCGGATGGGGTTCGGCCAGCTGTACCTGCCGGAGGAGCCGCCCATCGTGCGGGCGGCGCACGAAGCCGGCATCGAAATGGGCCCGCCGAGGCCGTCGGAGATGCCGGAGCCGGACGAGTGGATGCGGCGCCTCGGCTCGCTGCCGCTGATGTGCCCGCCCGGCGGCCGCTGGCTCTACAACACGGGTTCGGACGTGCTGGGGGTGCTGCTGGCGCGGGTGGGCGGTTCGCTGGAGGAGGTGCTGCGCGAGACCGTGCTGGACCCGCTGGGGATGGACGACACACGGTTCACCGCGGGCGCGGACCGGCTGGTCACCGCGTACGGGGGTGACCTGACGGTCTACGACCCGCCGGACGGCGAGTGGTCCCGCCCGCCCCGGTTCCCGTCCGCCGCCGGCGGCCTGGTGTCCACAGTGGACGACCTGCTGCGCTTCGGCCGGATGATGCTCCACTTCGGACGGTCGGGCAGCGGGCGGGTGCTGGCGCGGCCCACGGTGGAGGCCATGGTGACCGACCAGCTGACGCCGGGGGAGAAGGCGGTGTCCGGCTTCTACCCCGGCTACTTCGACACGCGTGGCTGGGGCTTCGGCCTGTCGATGACCACCGCGCGCGACGACATCGCGTCAGTGCCCGGCCGGTTCGGCTGGGACGGCGGGCTCGGCACGTCGTGGTTCTCCGACCCGAAGGAGGACCTGGTTGGGATCCTGCTCACGCAGAAGGCCGGGTTCCCGCAGTACAACAACCTGTACCTGGACTTCTGGACCTCGGTGTACCAGTCAATCGCCGATTAGCGCGGCCTCCTCTTCCGGGGTGAGCCCGGCCTTGCGCGGGCGGTCCAGGCCACGGGCGCGCTCCTCGTCGAGGGCCGCGTGCACGGTGCCGGCGAGCGGGCGGATCTCCAGTCCGGCCGCGTGCGCCGCCGACGCGTCGTGCGCGGCGAGGCCGTGGTGGCTCTCCGGCAGCCACAGCGGCAGCGACTTCGGGCCGAACCACGGCTGGACGCCCGCCGCGGTCAGGGTTTCCTCGGCGACCGGGACCAGTTCGGTGCCGGGCGGGGCGACGAGGTCGGCGATCTCCTCCAGCACCGGGCCCAGCGGAGCGACCGGGCTGACCGCGTCGAAGGCGCCGGTGAGGCGCTGCTCGCCTGCCGTCACGATCCACGCCGCGAGGTCGCGGACGTCGACGTGCTGGAACGGCTGCTTCGGGGTGTCCGGCACCACCGCGCGGCCGCCGCGGCTGAAGCGAGCCGGCCAGTAGCCGAAGCGGTCCATGTAGTCACCCGGGCCGGTGATCTGCCCCGGCCGCACGATGAACAGCCGGTCGCCGAGGGCGTCGCGGGCCGCGTGCTCGCAGGCGACCTGCACGCCGCCGTAGACCTCCGGCGTCATCTCGGCCAGGTCGATCCGGTCGTGTTCGATCGGTGCGTGCTGCGGCGACTCCGCGGTCTGGCCGAGCGTCGCGGTGTCCGCGTAAGTGTTGATCGTGGAGACGTACGTCCAGTGCCGGGTGGTGATGGCCCGCAACGCGTCGCGGACCCAGCGCAGCCCGGTGTACGCGATGTCGACCACCGCGTCGAACCGCTCACCCGCCAGTACGTCGATCGAGCCCGGCTCGTCCCGGTCGACACGCACGTGCCGCGCGCCGTCCGGCACGCTCCCCGACACGCCACGCGCCGCGCACACGACGTCGTGGCCGCGCCGGACCGCTTCCGCCGCAACGGTTTTCGAGAGGAACGACGTCCCACCCAGCACCAGCAACCGCATGTGATCGACTCTGCCTGAGCCCGTGAATGGCGGGCCAGGGATTTCGCGCAGAGCGGATCAGGTCAGCGGGGTCAACAGCCGGTGCGGCTCCCGCAGCGCGACGCTCACCGGGTCGTCCCGGTGGTCGCGCTTCGCACCGGGGCCGAGGCTCACCACCAGGTCCGCCGGCGCGGGGACGGTCCGGCAGCGCGGGCAGAGCCCGGACTCCGTGACGGCCGTGCCGCAGTCCGCGTGGCTGAAGACGCGCCGCGGCCCGGCGGGCGGCCCGAACTCGTGCTCGCCCCACTGCGCCAACGCGAACACCGCGGGCCACAGGGCGATGCCGCGCTCGGTGAGGACGTACTCGTGGCCGGACGGCCGCGGACGCCGTTCGAGCAGGCCCGCGGCGACCAGGGACTTCAGCCGGTCGGTGAGGACGGCGCGCGGGATGTCCAGGTGCGCGCACAGGTCGCCGAACCGGCGGACGCCGTAGAAGAAGTCCCGCAGAACGAGCAACGTCCACCGCTCGCCGACGACCTCCAGCGCCCGCGCCAGTGAGCAGTCCTGGGTCGCGTAGTCCTTGCCGAGTGCCACGGATCCAGCATAGCGACTGGTTCAGTTATTGAACTACTGCTGCTAGTGTCCCTCCTAGTTCGTTGACTGAACTGGAGGGGTGATGGCAACGCTGGTGATCGCGTGCGCCGCGGCGTTCCTGGTGCTGGTGAACTTCACCGCGCCGCTCGCCACGCTCGGCGAGATCGCGGACGCGCTCGGGGCGGGGCCCGCCGGGCAGACGTGGATCCTCGGGAGCATCAGCCTCGGCCTGGCCGCGGCGCTGCTGATCGCGGGGAGTCTCGCGGACACGTTCGGCCGCAGGCGGGTGTTCGTGCTGGGCGGAGCGGGGCTCGCGGCCGGCAGCGTGCTGTGCGCGCTGGCCCCGGAGACGTGGGCGTTCGTCCTGGGGCGGATCGTGCAGGGCGTGGCCGGGGCGGCGCTGCTGGTGTCCAGCCTGGGGCTCATCGCGCACGCCCACCCGGCCGGGGCGGCGCGCGTGCGGGCGACGGGGCTGTGGGGCGCGATGCTCGGTGGCGGGATCACGGTCGGGCCGGTGATGGCCGCGCTGTTGACCGCGCCGGCGGGCTGGCGGTCGGTGTACTGGCTGATCGCGCTGCTCGGCGCGGCGGTGGCGGCCGCGGGCGCGCGGTTGCCGGAGTCCCGGGGGATCCCGCGGCCGACGGACTTCGCGGGCCTGCTGACGCTCGGGCCGGGGATCGCGCTGCTGGTCGCGGCCCTGACCGAGGCCCGCGCGGGGTGGGACGCGGGTGTGGTCGTCTGGGCGGCGCCGGCGGTGGTCCTGCTGGGGGTGTTCGTCGTGGTCGAGTTGCGGGTCGCGGAGCCGATGATTGACCTGCGGCTGCTGCGCGCCCCGGCGTTTCGCGCGGCCACGACGGGGGCGCTGACCAGCGGGATCGCGGTCGTGTCGTACATGACGTTCCTGCCCAGCCTGTTGCACCGGCTGCTCGGGCTGACCCCGCTCGCCGCGGCGGCGGTGGTGTCGATCTGGTCGGGTGTGTCGTTCGTGGTGGCCGCCCAGGCCCGGCGGGTGACGGGACGGCTGGGCGACCGGCGCCAGGCCGCGCTGGGGCTCGGCCTGTGCGCGGCGGGGGAGCTGGCCACGCTCGGGTTGACGGCGCACTCGTCGTGGTGGCACCTCGCGCCCGGGCTGGCCGTGGCGGGCGTCGGCACCGGCCTGTCGAACGCGGCGCTGGCGGGGCTCTCGGTGCGAACCGTGCCGCCCGACCGAGCCGCGATGGGCACCGGGGCCAACAACACGGCCCGCTACGTCGGATCCGCGCTGGGGATCGCCCTGGTCGCGGTCGTGCTGGCGGTGGCGCCCGGTGCGGCCGGGGTGAACTACGCGGCCGCGATCACGGGCGCGTTGGCCTTGCTCGGCGCTGTGGTGACAGCCCTGAGCCGGGAGCGCGTTCCGGAGCACGGGCTGGTGAGCAGCGGACGGGGCTAGTCGGTCATCCGCCGTCCGCTGCTCGCCGTCATCGCGCCAGGAGGTCTCGCAGCGCCTTGATCACCTCGGCCGGGCCTTCCTCCGCCATGAAATGCCCTGAGGTCACCGTCCGGTGGTCGAGGTCCGGCGCCCACTTCCGCCACACCGCCACGGCGTCGTAGCCGAGCGCGGCGCCCCAGTCCTGCTGCAGCACGGTCACCGGCATCGTCAGGTGGCGGCCGGCTTCGCGGTCGGCGGTGTCGTGCGTGATGTCGATCCCGGCGGTCGCCCGGTAGTCGGCGACGATCGAGGTCACCGCCTCACGCGAGGCGCGCAGGTACTCGGCCCGCACGTCCGCCGGGATCGCGTCCGGGTTCTGCGTCCACGCGTCCAGGAAGTAGCCGAAGAAGTCGTCCGGCACGGCGGCGATCATCTTCTCCGCCAGCCCGGGCGGCTGCGCCATCAGGTACAGGTGGAACCCGACCGCCGCGCTCGCGCCGTGCATCACGTCCCACATGTCCAGCGTCGGCAGCACGTCCAGCGATGCCAGGTGCGTGACGGTGTCCGGGTGGTCCAGTCCGGCGCGGATCGCGACCAGCGCGCCGCGGTCGTGCCCGGCCAGCGCGAACCGCGAGTGCCCGAACGCGCGGGCCACCGCCACGACGTCGGCGGCCATCGTGCGCTTGGAGTACGTCTCGCCGGTGTCCGCGGGCTTGTCGCTGTGGCCGTAGCCACGCAGGTCCGGCACGATCACGGTGTGGTCGGCGACGAGGTCGGCGGCCACGTGCCGCCACATCAGGTGGGTCTGCGGGAAGCCGTGCAACAGCACGACCGGGCTGCCGGAACCGCCGATGGCCACGTTGAGTGAAACGCCCTCGGCGACGGGAACCCGCTGGTAATCGAATCCGGTGATCTGCATGGCACCGAGCGTGCGCCGGCCCGGTCAGCAACGGATCAGCACGCGCTCAGCGGCTACAGTGCGTGGTGATGGGCTCGTCCGTGCGGTTCGCGGTGCTCGGCCCGCTGATCGCCGAGGCCGGGCGCGGTCCGCTCGACCTCAAGGGACCGCGGCACCGGGCCGTTCTCGCGCGCCTGCTGATCGCGCGCGGCCGGGTGGTGCCGGTCGACCGCCTCGTCGACGACCTGTGGGCCGACCCGCCCGATGGCGCGGTCGGTGCCATCCAGACCTTCGTCGCGGCGCTGCGCCGCGCGCTGGAACCCGACCGGCCGCCGCGCACCCCCGCGCAGTTGCTCGTGACCACCGGCGGCGGCTACGCGCTGCGTGCGGACGAGGTCGACGCCTGGCGCTTCGAGGAGGCGGTCACGAAGTCCGCCGGTCTCGCGCCGGCCGCAGCACTGTCCCTTGTGGACGAGGCGCTGGGTCTGTGGCGCGGCCCGGCCTACGCCGAGTTCGCCGATCAGGCCTGGGCGCGCGCGGAGATCGCCCGCTTGGACGAGCTGCGCCTGCTCGCGGTGGAGCGCCGGGCGGACGCGTTGCTGGGCCTCGGGCGTGCCGCGGAAGCCGTGCCGGACCTGGAGGCTCACACCGGCGCGCATCCGTTGCGGGAGAACGGGTGGCGGCTGCTCGCGCTTGCCCTGTACCGGGCCGGCCGTCAGGGCGACGCGCTCGCCGCGCTGCGCCGGGCACGGCAGTCGCTGGCCGACGAACTGGGAGTCGACCCAGGGCCGGACTTGCGCGAGCTGGAGGCGGACATCCTCGCGCAGGCGCCCGAGCTGCGTGGTGCGATGGCTGAGTCGGGTGGCCGGGCGCCGGGCTCGGTCGGGCGGGGCGATGAGTCGGAGGGTGAGGCGCCGGGCCTGCCGGGTGGGCGGGGCGCTGCGCTGGGGGGTCAGGCGTCGGGCGGGCGGGGCGCTGCGCTGGGGGAACCGCTCGTCGGGCGGGATGACGAGCTGGCACGGCTCGTCGAAGCCGCCGGGCGGACGCCCCTCGTCCTCATCTCCGGCGAGGCGGGCGCGGGCAAGACCGCCCTCGCCGAAGCGTTCACCGCTGAGATGGCAGCGCGCGGCTGGTCCACCGCGTGGGGCGTCAACCCCGAGCACGAAGGCGTGCCCGCCGCCTGGCCGTGGACCCGGATCCTCGACGCGCTCGGCATCGCGCCCCCGGCCGAGCCGAACCGCTTCCAGTGGCACCGCGCCGTGCGCGAACAGCTCGCCCGGCGGGGCAAGCTGCTGCTGGTCCTCGACGACCTGCACTGGGCAGGCGAGGAGACCCTGGCGCTGCTGTCCGCGCTGGTCACCGACCCGCTGCCGGGGCCGGTGCTGATCGTCGCCACCTACCGCAGCACCGACGTCGCCCCCGGGCTCGCCGGTTTTCTCGGCCGGATCGCGCGGGCCGAGCCGGTGCGGATCTACCTCGGCGGCCTGCCCGCCGACGCGGTGCCTGCGCTCGTGCGGGCCACCACCGGCCGGGACGTCGACACCGGCACCGCCCGGACGATCCACCAGCGCAGCGGCGGCAACCCGTTCTTCGTGCGCGAACTGGCGCGCGTGCTCGACACCGAGGGTGCGCTGGCGGCGGTGCCGCCGGGCGTGCGGGACGTGGTCCGGTACCGCGTCGCTCAGCTGCCCGACGCGGTCCAGGCCGTGCTGCGGCAGGCCGCGGTCATCGGCACCGAGGTCGACCTGGACCTCCTGTCCGGCGACGCCCTCGACGCCCTCGAACTCGCCGCCGAGCGCGGTTTCCTCGTCGAACACGGGCCGGGCCGGTTCCGGTTCGCGCACGCCCTCGTCCGCGACACGCTCTACCAGGACCTGTCCCGCTCGCGCCGGGCCAGGCTGCACGCGCGGATCGGCGAGGCGATCGAACGCCTGCGGCCCGGGGACGTCGCCGCGCTGGCGCACCACTTCCTGCTCGCCGAGGCCCCCGCCGCGGTGCGGTACGCGCGCGCCGCGGCCGAGGACGCCGAGCGCCGCTTCGCCCCGCACGAGGCCGCGCGGCTGTGGCAGGCCGCGCTCGACCACGCCGACCGCCGCGCGCCCGCCGAGCCGGATCGTGGCGTGACCGGCGGGAGTGCTGCCGCTGCCGGTGGTGGTGGTGGTGCGGTTGCCGGTGGGGCTGGTGGTGTGGCTGGCGGCGCAGGTGGTGCGGTTGCCGGTGGGGATGGCAGTGTGGCTGGCGGTGCAGGTGGTGCGGTTGCCGGTGGGGATGGCAGTGTGGCTGGCGGCGCAGGTGGTGCGGCTGCCGGTGGGGATCGTGGTGCTGCTGCGGGCGCGGATCGGGGTGTGGCCTCCGGCGCCGGCGTGCCGGAGCGGCTCGAGCTGATCATGGGCCTCGTGCGGGCGCTGGCCGTCGCCGGTGAGCTCGATCGGGCGCGCGAGCACCGGGCCGAGGCGCTCACCCTGGCCGAGCAGGTCGGCGACCCCGCGCTGACCGCACGCGTGCTCGTCGCCTTCGACGTGCCCGCGATCTGGACCGCCGCCGACGATCCCGCGCTCGCCCGGCGGATCGCCGACGCGACCGAGCGGACCCTGGACGCGTTGCCACCGGGCGAAGACGCGGTTCGCGCACGTCTGCTCGCCACGCTCGCCCTCGAACTGCGCAACACCGCGGGCGACCGGGGACCGCGGGCCGCGCGGGAAGCCGAGGCACTGGCCCGGCGCCTCGACGATCCCGCCCTGCTCGCGTTCGCGTTGAACGCCAGGTTCATGCAGTCCTTCGAGCGCGCCGGGCTCGCACCGGAGCGGGCCCGCATCGGGCGCGAGCTGGTCGAGCTGGCCCGGCGCCACGAGCTGGTGACGTTCGAGGTGCTCGGCCACCTCGTCCTGGTGCAAGCCGCCTCGGCCCTCGCCGACTTCGCCACCGCCGACCGCCACGCGGAGGCGGCCGACGAGCTCGGCGAGAAGCACGAGATCCCGCTCGTCGGCGTGTTCACGCAGTGGTACCGCGCGATGCGGACGTCCGCGGCCGGGCAACCCGCCGAAGCGGCGTACCGCGCGGCGGCGGCCCGGCTGGCAGGCACCGGGATGTCCGGTGTGGACAGTGGGATCCTCGGCTTCGCCCTGCTGTGCGACCGCCTCCAGCGCGGCGCCGACCCCGGGCACGACCTCGACTTCGGCGCCTACGAGCCGTGGTGCCGTCCCGTGGTGTCCGACGACGGGTCGGAGATCCCGCCGTCTCCCCGCGACCTGCTCTTCGAAGCCCGCACGTGCCTGCACGCCCTGGTCGCGATCCGCCGCGGCGACCGGCCGGCGATGGCCCGCCTGCACGCCGAACTGCTGCCCGCGGCGGGCGAACTGGCCGGCGCGGGCAGCGGACTGCTCACGCTCGGCCCGGTCAGCCGGTACCTGGACGAGCTGGGCCGCCACGGCAACGGTTGAGTTGAGGTGCCCACAGCCTCGCGTGCTCGTGACGGCTGCCCGGTCGCGTCGCGGTCCGGGCGGCAGACGTGCGCGGTGGCTGCTCGGGCCGGCGCAGCGTGGCTTCGGCTCGAAGCGGTTCACGCCTCGCGATCGTGCCGGGCGCCCGGCGATGCGCGCGGCCGTTGCGGGGCAGGCCTTCGCGGTCGAGCCGCGAGCGGATGGAAGTTGTCGGGGTGGAGCCGGTCTCGGTCATGTCGGCCAGCCTGCCCGGGGAGTACGACAATTCCACGCCTGCGGCCGAATTCCTTCACGAGGTGGTGCAGTCGTGCACTGGGAGACCCACCGGTGGTGATGTTCCGGACCGCTGGCCGGAGGATCTCGTGGCAGCGCTGAGCCGAGTGGATCAGGTCGTCGATGACGTGGCGGAGGAACGGGCGGCTACCTGCGGGCCAAGAAGCTCGACAACCGCCGGCCCAGGAGGTGACTGCGTCAGGCGGCCGGGCGGCTCGCTCCCGCGTAGTCGTCCGTCCGCGTGCGGTACGTCGCGATCTGGATGGCCATGCCCTGCGTCGGCGCGTTGATCATCAGGCCGTTGCCCAGGTAGAGGCCGACGTGGTGGATGCGCGTCGCCGGGTTGCCGTAGAACACCAGGTCGCCCATCTTCGGCTCGGCGACAGCCGGGGTGGACCGGAACTGCATGTCCGCGGTGCGCAGCAGGTTCACGCCCGCCGCGTCGTAGGCAGCCTTCGTCAGCCCGGAGCAGTCGAACCCGGCCGCGCCCGCGTCCGGGCCGTTGCCGCCCCACACGTAGGGCAGGCCGAGCTGGTCGAGGGCGAACCGGGTGGCCCGCACCGACGGCGCGGACGCCGACGCCGGATCCAGCGAGAGCTGCGCGTACAGCTGGGCGTTGCCGAGCGCCTGCTGGCGGAACAGGTCCGAGTCGCGGTAGTGCTCGATCGCCTTCCACCAGCCCTGCCCGGCCTGCAGGTCGGTGTTCCCGGCGCACAGCGTGCGGCCCGCGGCCACGGACGCGTCGTCGATGTCCTGGATGTCGCCCCGCGCGCCGGCCCGCTGCCACTCGGCCTGGGTGAGCTGCATCGGGCCGCTGCGCGGCTCCGTCGCGGCCTCACCGGCGGCGCCGGTCAGCGGCACTGCGCCCAGCGCCTTCGTCACCGTCCCGTCCGTGCGCAGCGACCCGCCGCCGAACCGGCCGTGGTCCGTGCTGGCCTTGCCGATCCCGGCGAGCGTCACCCACGACAGGTGGCAGCCCGGGTCCTCCTCGCGCAACGTCAGCTCGCCCGTCGCGTACCCGATCAGCGCGCGCTCCGGGATGTCCAGCGGCCCGCTCAGCCCGGCCGCCCACTTCTCCAGCTCGCTGCGGCCCTGCTCCTGGGGCGCCTGCGCCTGCACCGGCGCGTTCGGCTCGAGCACGGTCGGCGCGGACGCGAGCGCCGCGTTGCCCGGCGGCGGCTCGGGCGGCACCACGTCGGCGGCGGCCCGCACCGGTTCGCCCGGCGGCTCGACCAGCAGCCACCCGCAGGTGCCCACGGCGGCGACGAGGATCAGCGCGATCAGGGCACGCCCGGCGGCGGCCCGCCCCCAGGATCGGAAACGCATGGTCACCTCGCCAACACTAAAAGACAACGGCCGCTCCGGACACAGTGATCCAACGACCGGACCCCCTCGTGCGTGACGGAGGGCGAATAGGCTTCCCACATGAACGCGATCAACGCCGGGCGGCTGCGCGCCGAACTGCTCGCCCCGCAGGGTCCGTACGCGGCGCTGGACGTCGTCCCCAGCACCGGCTCCACCAACGCCGACCTGCGGCGGGCGAGCGTCGAGGGCGCGGCGGACCGCACCGTGCTGATCGCCGAGGAGCAGACCTCCGGCGTCGGCAGGCGCGCGCGGGTGTGGGCGTCCCCCAAGGGCAGTGGCATCTATCTCAGCGTGCTGCTCCGCCCGGTGGAGGTCCCGTTCAGCGCGCTGGGCTCGCTGGCGATCGCGGCCGGGCTCGCGGTGACCGACCTGACCGCCGAACTGGGTGTCGACGCCGTCCTCAAGTGGCCCAACGACGTGCTCGCCGGCCCGGACCGCGGCAAGTGCGCGGGCATCCTGTCCGAGGCCGTCGCCGGGGACGAGCTGGGCGTGGTGCTCGGCATCGGGCTCAACGTCCGCCCGCTCGGCCCGGGTGTCGAGCCGGGCGCGGGCGGGCTGCTGCCGACGTCGCTGGCCGAGCAGGGCGCCCGCACCACCGACCGCACCGACGTCGCCGCGCTGCTGCTGGCGGCGCTCGCCGACCGGGAGGACCGCTGGCGCGCGGCGGGCGGCGATCTCGGGAAGGCCGGCCTGCTGGACGACTACCGGGCCCGCTGCGAGACCCTCGGTCAGGAGGTGCGCGTGCTGCTGCCGGGCGACCACGCGATCCTCGGCACGGCCGAGGACGTCGACGGCGCCGGCCAGCTGGAAGTGCGTGGCCAGGACGGCAAGCGGCACACCGTGTTCGCCGGAGACGTCGTGCACCTGCGCCCGGTACGGTGAAGCGGTCGCGAGAGGAGTTCGCAGTGGCCTACCCCGACGATCTGCTCAGCGAGAACGAGCAGGTCATAGTGCACAGCCATCCGCACGCGAAGATGCTGATCTGGCCGGTGATCGGTTTTCTCGTGACGGTGGGGCTGGGCATCTGGCTCGTCACGCTCGCCGGCGACGCGCCCACGCCGTGGAACGACGTGGCCCGCATCGCGATCGCCGTGGTCGCGGTGGTGCTGATCGTCTGGTTCTTCCTGGTGCCGCTGGTCCGCTGGCGCACCACCCACTTCATCGTCACGACCGACCGCCTCATCGTCCGCGAGGGCGTGATCAAGCGCACCGGCATCGACATCCCGCTGGGCCGGATCAGCAGCGTGCAGTTCGAGCACGGCATCGTGGACCGCCTCTTCGGCTGCGGCACGCTGGTGATCGAGTCCGCTTCGGACGAGCCGCTGCGGTTCGAGGACATCCCGCGCGTCGAACGGGTGCACACGATGATCTACCGCCAGGTCAACGACAACCCGTACGACGACTTCCCCGGCGAGCAGGGACCGCAACCCCGTGGCCGCGGCGTCCGGTGATCTCACCCGATCCAGCGACCTGCGGATCACGGAGCTGACCGCGGGTGACTGGCCGCTGTTCGAGCGGCTGCTCGGCCCGAGCGGGCTGCAGGGCGGCTGCTGGTGCGCCTGGTTCCGGATGACCAGCAGGCAGTTCCGCGAGACCGGTCCCGAGGAGCACAAGGCGCACGTGCGCGACGAGGTGCAGGCCGGAAAACCGTTGGGGCTGCTGGGGATCCTCGACGACGAGCCGGTCGCCTGGGTCGCGGTCTCGCCTCGGCTGGACAACCCGCGCCTGGCCACCTCCCGGGTCGCCGCGCTGCCGGACGACGATCCCACGGACGTGTGGTCGGTGACGTGTTTCTACGTGCACCGGCGTGCCCGCGGGCGGGGCATCGCGGCGGCGATGCTGCGCGCCGCGACCCGGCACGCGTTCGACCGCGGCGCCCGCGTCGTCGAGGGATATCCGGTGGACGCCAGGAAAAAGCGGCCCGCGGGCGAGCTCTACCACGGCACCGTCGAGATGTTCGCCGCGGCTGGTTTCGATTTGACCGCACGACGTGACACGGTTCGGGCACTCATGCGTATTTCGGCTCGATGAGGCAACCTGATGCCGAGGGGGAACCGGAGCGCGTCGCCGCGCGTCCGAGTCCGAGCCGACTGCTGTACTCGCGAGGAGGGGTGCCGTGACCGAGCATCGGGCGCAGGTGGAGGAACTGCTCGCCGACTACCGCCGCAGCCGGGAGAACCTCGCTTCGGCGCAGCGCGATCTCGCGGCCGTCACCGCTTCGGCAACCGACGCCGACGGGCTGATCACGGCGACCGTCGGCCCGCGCGGCACCCTGACTTCCCTGACCGTCGCGGACGGCGCGTACTGGCGGTACCGGCCGAACGAGCTGGCGCAGCAGATCGTGCGGGTCACCGCCGAAGCCACCGTGCGGGCGCTCGCGCGGGCCGGTGAGGTGCTGGCGCCGGTGCTGCCCGCGGGCACCGATCCGCAGGCGCTGCTGCTCGGCACCGGCGACCTCGACGCGACCGAGATCGCGCCCGCGAAACCCCGCGTCGCCCCGGACGAGGAGAGCCTCGAGGACCACCGCTGGATGACGCGATGAGCGGCGGATTCGAAGCCGACGCTGACCGGCTCGCGGTTTCCTCCGGCGACTTCGGCAACCTCGCGGAGCGCGCGGCGGCGGTCGCAGAGCGGCTGGAGCGCGCTCTCGCCGGCGCGGACGGCGCCTGGGGCGACGGCCCGGTCGGGCAGGCGATCGCGGCGTCGCACGTGCCGTCCGCCGAGGAGACGCTGGCCGGGCTGCGGAGCCTGTCCGGGCGGCTGACGGCGTTCGGGCAGACCGTCGGCGAGGCCGCCGGGCGCTACCGCGGGTCCGAAGAGGACGCGCAGCAGGCGATCACCGACACGGCACAGGGGTAGCGCATGGGCATCGAGCTGCCGCGGGAACTCGCCGATCTCGCCGCGGAAACCGGGCTGTCCTGGCCGGACGCGGACGAGGACAGGTTGCGTGAGCAGGCGTCCGCCTGGCGCGACGCGCACCGCGAACTGACCGCGCTCGCCGCGGAGGCCGACCAGCAGGCGGGCACCGCGGTCGCCGCGCTGTCCCGGGACGCCGGCGAGGCGGCCGGGCGGGCGTGGTCGGCGTTCGTCGACCCGGAGCACGGGCACCTCACCGCCGCCGCGCGTGGCGCCGCCGAAGCCGCCGACCGGTTGGACAACGCGGCCGAGCAGGTCGGCGCCGCGAAGGTCGAACTGGTGCGGCAGCTCGTCGAGGCCGCGAAGAACCGGGACGCGAGCCTCGCCGCCGCGGAGAACGGCCACCCGACCGCGATCCTCGGCGTCGAGCCGATCCTGCGCGGCACTGCGGCGAACCTGGCGGTCGTGACGCACGGCCTCGCCGCGACTCTCGGGCCGGCGCCGGTCGGCTCGCTGGTCACCCCGCTCGTCGAGCCGAACCCGGGCGCGCGCACGCCGGACGGCCAGGGCGCCCTGCTCGGTGTGGTCACCGGGCTGGCGCCGGAACTGGTGGCGCCGGTCGTCACGCCGTCCCCCGCGGTGCTCGGCAGCGCGCCGCCGTCTGTGTCCTCCGCGCCGGCTGTGCCGTCCGCGGTGGCCTCGGCCGTGCTGACGCCGCCGGTGGTGCCGCCCGTGGTCCCCGAACCGGCCTTCGCCGACACCGACACCGGCCCGATCCAGCTGCCGGACCCGCCGACCCCGCCGTCACTGCCGCAGTACGAGGGGCTGCTCGATTCCGGGGGCTTCGACGAGGTGCCCACGCCGTCGACCGGGCTGCCGAACGGAACCGTCGCCGCGGGGTTCTCCGAGAACGCCGTGCCGCCGATGGGAATGCCGGGGATGCCGGGACTGCCGGGCGCGCCCGCTCCGGCTGCCGGGTACGCGCCGGCGGCTCCCGCGGCCGGGTACGCGGCCCCCTTCGCGCAGGCACCAGTCGCGCCGCAGCCGCCGGTCGCACCGCAGGCACCGGTCGCACCGCAGCCGCCAGTCGCGCCGGGGCCGCGCCAGCCGTACCAGCCGTATCCGGAGCCCGCCCCGCGCGTGCCGGAGCCGATGGGCGCGCCGCGGCAGGAGCGGGAGACGATCGTCGCGTTGTTCCGGGTCCACATGTTCCCGATCGGCCACCTGCCCGTCGCCACCGACAAGCCGGCGCGGCAGCTGCCCGCGCCGCCGTGTGAGGTCGACTACGCGCCGGGCCTGCGGTTCCCGCCGCACGACCACCCCCGCTCGGACCTGATCCGCACCGACGACGCGCTGGCGAAGGTCCAGGCCGGGTACGGCCGCCGTCCCTCGCCCGCCGGGACGCCCCCGGCCGAGGTGCTCGCCGGGTACGACCCGCTCGGCGGTCTGCACGAACGCGACTGGGACCGCCGGTTCCTCGCCGGGAAACGCCGTGAGGTGCCGGAGTACGCGTGGCCGCCGGGCGAGCTGTACCCCGAGGGCGGGACCGCGGAGGGCGAGCCGGAAGTGCTGGCCGAGGGCGCGGTGCTGGACCGGTTCGGCGATCCGCGCGGCCGGGTGTTCGCCCCGGACGGCACCCCGTTCGCGCGGCGGTCGCTGCCGCCGCCGGTCCGCGACGCCGGCTACCGGCGGTACCGCGTGCTGCGGGACGTGCCGGTGTGGCGCGCGGTGTCGGCGCCGTGGTTCGGGCAGCCCGGCGGCGGCGAGCGGTACCGGGCGGTCTATTCGGCCGACGAGCTGGTCACCCTGGGGTACCTGGCGGACATCACGTTCGAGGAGGGCGCTGCGCAGTGAACGTCGAGTCGATCGTGCGGTGGCTGGCGGCCATCGGGGTGCCCGGCGAGGTGATCTCGATCGGCAAGGAGGCCGACAACGCGTGGTGCCTGCTGCGCGTCGAGGAGTCCGAAGAGGGCGGCCCGGTGTGGGAGGTGTTCTGGCGCGAGCAGGGCAACCGCTACGACTGGGCCCGGTTCACCAACGAGCAGGTCGCGTGCCACTACCTGTTCGGCAGGCTGGCGTGGTCGCAGGTCGCCCGCGGTGCGGTGGGGTTGCTGCCCGCGCCCGCTTAAGCCGGGCTGACGTCACCGTTAAGGAATTCGCGCTGGTGCTCGCGGGGTGCCGCGGTGATGCTCGACCCATGATCACCCCCGACACCAAGGACTGGACCTGGGTGCTGCGCGCGCCGTGCCCGGAATGCGGTTTCGACGCCGCGACGTTCACGCGCGAAGACGTGCCCGCGATGCTGCGCGCGAACGCCGGCGCCTGGCGCGAGGCGCTGGGCAAGCCGGACGCGCGGGAGCGGCCGGCGCCGGACAAGTGGTCCACCTTGGAGTACGGCTGCCACGTGCGCGACGTGTGCCGGATCTACCTGGAGCGCCTGCGGCTGATCCGCACGCAGGATGCCCCGCTGTTCCCGAACTGGGACCAGGACGCGACGGCGGTCGAGGACCGGTACGACACCCAGGACCCGCGGGTGGTGGCGGACGAGCTGACCGCGGCGGCGGACCGGCTGGCCGCGGCGCTCGCCGAGGTGACCGGCGCGGAGTGGGACCGGATCGGCACCCGCAGCGACGGCGCGCACTTCACCATCGACACCTTCGCGCGCTACTTCATCCACGACCCGCTGCACCACCTCTGGGACGTGACCGGCGAGCGCTACCGCCGCAGGTAGCCGAGCGCCTCGTCGTGCAGGTGCCCGTTCGACGACAACGCCGAGCCGCCGTCGAAGCGCTCCGCGCCGCTCAGATCGGAGAACCGGCCGCCGGCCTCGCTGAGCAGGATCTGCATCGGCGCGACGTCCCACGGGTTGACGATCGGCTCGGCCGCCAGGTCGATCGCACCCTCGGCGACCAGGCAGTGTTGCCAGAAGTCGCCGAAGGCACGGGTTTCCCAGCAGGCGTCCACGAGGCCCAGGTACGCCTCGCGCGAGTGGTACTCGGTCCACGAGCCCAGGTCCGTCGTGGACAGGTAGGCGTCGGACAGCGCGGACACCGCCGACACCGAGATCCGGCGCTCGCCCGCGGAGTCGCTCATCCACGCGCCCTCGCCCGCCGCGGCCCACCAGCGGCGGCCCAGCAGCGGCGCGCTGACCATGCCGACCACCGGCTGCCCGTCCTCGACCAGCGCGATCAACGTGGCCCACACCGGGCCGCCGCGCAGGAAGTTCTTCGTCCCGTCGATGGGGTCCAGCACCCACGCGCGGCCCGACTCCC
Organism: Amycolatopsis sp. NPDC006131; assembly: GCF_040614175.1. Lineage (NCBI taxonomy): Bacteria > Bacillati > Actinomycetota > Actinomycetes > Pseudonocardiales > Pseudonocardiaceae > Amycolatopsis > Amycolatopsis sp. NPDC006131. Next base: position 63,416 of record NZ_JBEXTX010000017.1, on the reverse strand, counting down.
AGCCCGTGCCGCCGCGTTCCTCGCCGGCCACGTTGTCGTCCGGGCGCTCGGCGGCGAGCACCTCGCGCACCGCGTCCTCGACCGCGGTGTCCGCGTCGGTGACCGGCGTGCGGTCCGGTTTGCTGCTGACCTTCAGGTCGCGGGCGCGGAACCGGGCCGTGGTGATCGAGTCCGCCGCGTCCGCGAGCTTCCCCGCCAGGATGAGATCGTCCGTGTAGCTCGCCACGCCACGATGTTTTCACGGGCCGCGGTCGTAGAGTTGGCCAGGTGAGCATGGTGTTGCTGGCCGAGGACGACCCGGCGATCGCGGACCCGCTGTCGCGCGCGCTCGAGCGGGAGGGCTACGACGTCGAAGTGGTGGGGGACGGCCCCGCGGTGCTCGACACCACCCAGGCCAAGCGGGTCGACCTGCTCGTGCTCGACCTCGGGCTGCCCGGCATGGACGGTCTGGAGGTGTGCCGCAGGTTGCGCGCGAACGGCAGCGAGCTGCCGGTGCTGATGCTCACGGCCCGCACCGACGAGGTCGACTTCGTGGTGGGCCTCGACGCCGGCGCGGACGACTACGTGGCCAAGCCGTTCCGGCTCGCGGAGCTGCTGGCTCGCATCCGCGCCCTGCTGCGCCGCCGGGCGCCGGAGGTGCTCGAAGCCGGTGGGGTGCGGATGGACCTCGGCGCGCGGATGGTGCTCGTCGACGGCCGCGAGGTGCAGCTGGCGAACAAGGAGTTCGAGCTGCTGCGGGTGCTGATGAGCCACGCCGGGCAGGTGGTGAGCCGCGACGAGATCCTCGCCGAGGTGTGGAACGACCTGGAGTCCAAGACGTCGAAGACGCTCGACATGCACATGTCGTGGTTGCGCCGCAAGCTGTCGGTGACCAGCGACGGCAAGGGGTCGGTGATCCACCACGGCGACGGTGAGCGGCGGATCGCGACGGTCCGCGGCGTCGGCTTCCGGTTCAACGCAGACTAGTGCGCCGCCGGATCCTGCTCGCCATCCTGCTCGCCGTCGCGGTGACCGCGGCGGCGCTGGGCATCCCGCTCGGCGTGACCGCGTGGAAGCTGGTCGACAGCATCTACAACGAGGACCTGGCCGGCCGCGCGGCGCAGATCGCCGCGACGCTGGACACCGAGCTGGCCGACGGCGCGCTCGACCAGAACGACCTCACGCAGGTGTCGGTCGCCATCCCGCAGGGCGGCAAGCTGGTCGTCGAGGTGCCGGGCCAGGACCGGATGACCGAGGGCGCCGACCCGGGGGAGGACCCGGTGACGGCGACCGTGCAGCTGGCGCGGCAGGGGCACCTGGAGCTGTCGATCCCGTCCGGGCCGCTGCGGTCGCGGCAGACCACGGTCACGCTGGCCGTCCTGCTGCTGGTGGTGTTCTCGGTGACGATCGGGACGGTGGTGGCGACCGTGACCGCCCGGCGGCTGGCCAAGCCGCTGCGGCACGTGGCCGAGCGGGCGGCGCGGCTCGGCGGCGGGGACTTCCGGCCGGACACCAGCCGCTACGGCATCGGCGAGCTGGACATGGTCGCCGAGGCGCTGGACACGTCGGGGACCGCGCTGGCGCAGCTCGTGCAGCGGGAGCGACAGCTGGTCGGGGACGTGTCGCACCAGCTGCGGAGCAGGCTGACCGCGTTGCAGTTGCGGCTGGAGTCGCTGACGGTGGCCGACGACCCGGACACGGCGGAGGAGGCGCGGGCGGCGCAGGAGCAGGCGGACCGCTTGTCGGAGGCGCTGGAGGAGCTGCTGGCGGCGGCGCGCGCGGCGAGCGAGGTCGACACGGAGGCGCTGGAGCTGGCCGCGGAGCTGCCCGAGGTGTCGCAGGAGTGGCGGCAGTTGCTGCGCGCGGAGGGCCGCAACCTGCGTCTGAGGATCGGCGAGGGCCTGATGGCGCGGGCGACGCCGGGGCGGTTGCGCGAGGTGGTCGGGGTGCTGCTGGACAACGCGCTGCGGCACGGGGCGGGGACGGTCACGCTGGCCGCGCGCCGCGGCGAGACCGAGGGCACGGTGGTGGTCGAGGTGAGCGACACCGGCTCGGGGATCCCGGACGACCTCGCGCCGCACATCTTCGAGCGCGGTTTTTCCGGCGGCGGCTCGACGGGGGTCGGGCTGGCGCTGGCTCGTGCCCTGGCGGAAGCCGACGGCGGGCGGCTGGAACTGTCCAGCCGGCGGCCGGCGGTGTTCAGCCTGTTCCTGCGGGTGCCGAACCCGGGGGACGTGCCGGAGGTGCGCTGGCCCGCCGAGCGCGTGCCCCGCTGAGCGGGGCGAGCTTCAGCCGTCTGCCGTAAGCCCCTGGGGCGGCAGCGTCAGGCATTGCTGGGGCGGTTCGCCCGGGGCCGGTGGCGGAAGCGTGGCGCTGCCCGCGGGTGCCGGAAAGCATGAACGAGTGCTGGCCTGCGGAGCGCGTGCCGCCACTGAGCTGGGGCCGGCCGCAGCCGAACCCAGAGCGGGCAGCGTCAGGCGTTGCTGTCGGCCTCGTCGCGGGAGAGGTCCCTGCGGCGCTTCCCCAGTTCGTCCGGGAAGACCCACCGCTTGAAGCCCCAGAAGCGGAACACCATCGCCAGCAGCATGCCGATGATGGACCCGCTGACGAAGTCCGCCGCCTCCTGCGCGAATCGGCTCACGTGCGGCAGTTCCAGGTGCAGCACGTACCGCGACACCCACAGCGGAATCAGGTTCACGGCCACGGCCAGGCCGCTGATCACGAAGAACAGCGCCGCCTCGTGGTGCCTTTCCCGTCCCCCCCGAGTCCGGAACGACCATTCGCGATTGAGAATGTAGGACACGATGGTCGCGACGATGATCGCGATCGCTTTCGCGGTGGTCGGCTTGTCTTCCAGCACGCTCAGTTTCAGCAGGTACCAGACACCGTTGTCGACGATGAAGGTCGTTCCGCCGACGATCCCGAATTTGAGCAGCTCCCGATGTTTGATCAACACCGAGCGCAGTGGCTCGGGCGTGTGCGACAACACGCTTTCCACAACGGTCACTTGCGCAGTGTACGTAGTCCGCGGAACGGGGGATCGTCAGGCGGCCGCGAGAGCCGGTTTCATCCCATTCATTTCGGCGGGTACGGGATCCACGGCAACCACCACCACGGCCGCCCGTGGTCCTTGGTCGTCGAGGTGGTCGTCGTGGTCGACGGGGTCGTCGGCGAAACCGTCGTCGTGCTGCTCGACGTCGTCGTGGTCGTCGATCCGCTCGTGGACGGGTCGGTCGTCGTCGCGGGCTTCGACGACGGCGTCACCGTCGTGCTGGTCGGGGCGAGCCCCGGCACCCCGCAGTGCGGCAACCAGCAGTCGAACGTGACGGTCCGCGAGGCGTGGGCGCGGCCCAGCGTCGCCGAGACGGTGACGGTCCGGGACTCCTTCTTCGGCCGGTCCAGCTCGAACCACAGCCGCAGGTGCTCACCGGGCTGGAGCGCGTTCAGGCTGGTGCAGGTGGTTGTCGGGCCGCTGTCGCACGCCGCCCGGAAGTTGCCCAGGATCAGCCGCGCGTCGGTGTCGATCGAGAGGGTGACGGGCTTGGTGTTCTCGCCCTTGTTGACCACGTCGACGGACAGCCACGCGGACCGGCCCCACGCGGGCTGGCCGCTCCACAGGGCCGTTGCTTCCAGGGCCAGGTCGTCCGGCAGCTCGGCGATCGCCACCGGCACGTTGACCGACAGGCGGATGTTCGCGCCCGCGTTCACCGTCCCGGTCACCTGCCCCGAGGACGCCGTCCGGTCCGCCTTCAGCAGGAACGTCAGCACCGCGGTCTCACCGGGCTGCAGCCCGCGCGGCGTGGTGCAGGTGACCGTGCCCTCGCCCGGCGGGCAGTTCACCAGCAACGGCCCGGCGGCGGCCTGCGCGGCGTAACCGCCGGCGCCACCACCACCGCCACCGGCAGGCACGACGCTGATGCCGGGCGGCAGGTTCAGCGTCGCCGCGACCGGTTCGGACACCGAGGCGCCGCTGTTGCGCACCGTGATCGGCAGGGCGACCGCGTCCCCGCCCGGTTCCAGTTCGAGTGCCGAGGCCGGGCCTTCGGCGGTGATGTTCGCGGGCCCGGCGGGCGGCGGTGGCGGCGGCGCCGGGGTCGGCGCGGGCGCGGGGGCCGGGGGCACGACCGGCGCGGGTGCCGGCTCGAGGGCCGGCGCGGGCGGCGCGGCGGGCGGAGCAGCGGGGGGCGCCGGTGGCTGGGCCGGCGCGACGGCGGGCGGTGGCGCCGGAGCCGACGCGGCCGCCGGGATTTCCTGCGTGCCGCCACCCGCGGCCAGCGCGGCGGCGACCGCGGCGGCCACCGCCGTCCCGGCGACGCCGACGCCGACGAACTGCCGCGGCCCGGCGGCGGCGAGCGAAGCCGCCCCACCGGCCGACCCGGCCGCGGCGCCCGCGGTCGCCACGGTCGCGGCCGTCGCCTTGCCCGCGGTCGCGAGGTAGCCGAGTGCCGCCCCGCCGAGGACGATCGGCGCGATGATCGCCCGCAGCGCGCCGTTGACCTCGGCTAGTTCGGCAGCCAGCGCGCGGCAGTCGTCGCACTCGTCCAGGTGCGCCTCAACCTGGGCGCGTTCCCGTTTCGACAGGCCGTCGCGGGTCCACGCGCCCAGCCGCTCGGCGCAGGCGCGGCACTTCTCGGCGGACGTCTCGGCCAGGTGGACCTGCAGGTAGGCCTGTCGCAGGCCCTCGCGGGCGCGGTAGGCGAGCGCGGACACCCCGTTCGGCGTCAGGCCCAGCAGCGGCGCGACCTCCGCCGGGCTCTGCTGCTCGATCTCGGTGTGCCACAGCACCGCCTGCCAGCGCTCGGGCAGGGACGCGAACGCCTTGGCCGCCATCGTCCGCTCCAGGCCGGCGACGGCGGTGTCGGAGAACTGGACGGTCAGCGCCTCCGCGCCGACCGTCGTCATGTCCTCGTTGAGGTCGACGCGCTTGTCCTTGCGGGTCTTGTCGTAGGCGGTGTGCCGCAGCGCGGTGAGCAGGTAGGCGCGGAAGGCGCTGTCCGGGCCCTTGCCGCCCCGCAGCGTGTCGAGGACCTTCGCGAACGCGTCGGATACCAGGTCGTCGGCCTCGGCGTTGGACCGCGCGAGCTGACGCGCCAGGTTGTAGGCCGCACCCACGTGCCGTTCGTAGAGCGTGCCGTAGGCGGCCAGGGTGCCGGTGCGGACGTCGGTGATCAACTCCGCGTCGCTCTTGCCCTCGAAATCGGCCGGAAGGGTGGACACCGCTCTCCTTATCCCCAGTGTTGCGCGATCAGTGTGACTGACCGGCCCGGCCTCGTCACGCAACACCTCGCCCTATTGACCCGCACGGTGTAATTCCGTCACGACCCGCCGCGTGGATCGTCACTTCACCGGAACAGCGGTCGCGGGACGAGAGGACGGTTGCCAGTGGACGTGCCGGCCATGGGTTTGCGGCTCGAACCGGAGCCCGGCGGCGACGGCCGATCCCTGGCTGAGCTGCGGGCGCGCTGGCGGTCCGCGAGCCTGGCCGCGGGTTGGCGTTTCCCCAGCGACTGGGCGTTGCCGGAGGTCGACACGGTGTGCGCGGCGTTGCTGCGCAGGGGCACGGCGGAGATCCCGATCGCGGGCCTGGCCAGGGCGCGGGCCGCGGCGGGTGCGGGGCTGGCCGAGACGCTCGCGGATCTGGCGGCGTTGCACGCCGTGATCACCCCGCCGGGGGATTCAGGTGGTCTGGTGAGCCCGGACGTGGACGCGCTGCCGTCCCGGCTACTGCGGGTGGCGGCGCTCGCGTGGGCCGAGGTCGCGATGGACAAGCTCGCCACCACCGAGGTCATCGACCCGCTCACCGGCCTGCCCACCGCGTCCTACCTGCGGACCCGGCTGCGCGAGCTGTACGGGCGGCCGGCCCACCAGGTGTCCGAGGACCACACGCTGCTGGTCGTCTCGGTCGACCTGTCCGGCGTGACCGGCTGGTCGCGGCTCACCGCGATGATCCTGATCGCCGAGGCGCTGCGGGTGGTGTTCGACGGCGGCGAGAGCATCGCGAAGCTGGGGCCGTCGACGGTCGCCGCCGCGGTCCCGCGCGACGGACGGATCGCCGCGAAGGCCGTGATGCTGCGGCGCGAGCTGCACGAGCGCCTGTCGGTCGACGACCAGCTGGAATCGGTCAGCCCGCCGAAGATCAAGCTGGTCCGGCTGCCCGCGACGCACGATTCCGCGTGCGACCTGCTGCAGCGACTCGCACGAACCTGACCCTGTCGCCAACGATTGGCCGATTCGTGATTTCCTGAAAGGGTGACCCAGTCAGTGCCCGCCGCAGGCGGCGAACCGCTCAGCGAGCCGGCGCACCCGCGCCTGGCTCTGCGGACCTCGCTCGCCCGGTTGTCGGTGCGGCCGCGTTCGATCCTGCTGCTGTCGCTCGTCCCGCTGCTCGCGCTCGTCTTCGGTGTCGTCGGCTGGCTGCTCGACTGGCGGCTCGGCGTGGACAGCGCGGTGTACCGGGCGGGGGCGATCACGCTCCTGCACGGCGAACCGCTCTACGACGCGAACACCCTGCCGCCCGAGCCGTGGTGGGCGCTGCTGCCGTTCACCTACCCGCCGACGGCCGCGCTGCTGTTCGTGCCGCTGGCGATCCTGCCGGTCCAGATCGCCTGGGGTGTGCTGACCGCGATCTCGGTGCTGGCGATGGCGCTCGTGGTGCGGGTGGCGATCGGCTCGCTGCCGACCCCGCCCGCCGTCCGCCGCTGGTGGTCCTCGCCGGCCCGCGCGACGCTGCTGTTCTCGCTGGTCATGCTCGGTCTCGAGCCGGTCTGGCGGACGATCTTCCTCGGCCAGATCAACCTGATCCTGATGGCCGTCGTCGTGCTCGACGTCCTCGTGATCACCACCCGCAATTCCCGCTGGGGCGGGGTGCTGGTCGGCATCGCCTCGGCGGTGAAGCTGACGCCGCTGGTGTTCGTCGCGCACCTGTTCCTGACCGGCCGCCGCCGCGAGGCGTTCCGCGCGTTCGGCGTGTTCCTCGGCCTGCAGCTGCTGATGCTGGCGCTGATCCCGGGCGACACGATCCGCTACTGGACCAAGACGATCTCCGACACCGGCCGCATCGGCCCGGTGCACTGGGCGGGCAACCAGTCGCTGAACGGCCTGATGAACCGGCTCACCGACCTCGCGCCGTGGGCGTCGAAGGCGGCGCTCGGCGTCGCGGCGCTGCTGGCGATCCCGGCCGTGTGGCTGATGCTGCGGTTCCACCGCCGCGGGCAGGCGCTGGCGGCCCTGCTGGTCACCGCGTTCTTCGGGCTGCTGGCCTCGCCGATTTCGTGGTCGCACCACTGGGTCTGGGCCGTGCCGCTGATCGTGCTGCTGGTGTCCCGGCTGCCGCAGGCCACGCTCGCGAACGCGTGGAAGCGCTGGGTCGCCACCGGCGCGGTGGTCGCGGTGTTCATCAGCTGCGTGCTGCTGGCGCTGCCCAACGGGCGCAACATCGAGCTGCACTGGAAGTTCTGGCAGACCGTGCTCGGCAACGCCTACATCCTCACGCCGCTGGTCCTGACGGTGGTGCTGGTGACGCGTTGGGCACTCCAGCGCCGGCGGGAGCGGGCGCGTGACGACGTTGCGGTCCCGGGCTGAGCCCGCACTCGTCGGCGTCCTCGTCCTGGGCGCGTTCGCGGCCGGGGTGGCCGTCTGGCTCGCGGGCTGGCACCTGGGCGCGGACAGCGCGGTCTACCGCGCCGGCGCGCTGACCTTCCTGCAGGGCGACGCGGTCTACACCCCGGAGCGGCTGACCACGCTGCCGTCGTGGGTGTCGCTGCCGTTCACCTACCCGCCCGCGGCGGCGTTGCTGTTCGTCCCGCTCACCGCGCTGCCCAGCGGACTGACCTGGGGCGTGCTGGCCGCGACGTCGGTGTTGTCGCTCGCCGTGGTGGTCCGCGTGAGCGGGCGGTTCCGTGGCTGGGCGGTCGCCGGGCTGACGGTGGGGGCGCTGGCGCTGGAGCCGGTCTGGAAGACGATCTTCCTCGGCCAGATCAACCTGGTGTTGCTCGCGCTGGTCGTGGTCGACGTGCTGGTGCTGGCCGGCTCGCGCTGGTCCGGCGTGCTGATCGGCGTCGCGGCCGCGGTGAAGCTGACGCCGCTGATCTTCGTGGCGCACCTGTTCGTCACCGGCCGGTGGCGCGACGGCCTGCGTGCGCTGGCCACGTTCGCCGGGCTCCAGGCCGTGATGTTCGTGCTGATGCCCGGCGACGCCGCGCGGTACTGGGCCGAGGCCGCGTTCGACCCGCACCGCGTCGGCGGGGTGTCCTGGATCTTCAACCAGTCGCTCGGCGGGCTGGTGAACCGGCTCTCGCACGAGGCGTCCTGGTCGACGGCGGTCGCGCTGGGCGTCGGGGCGGTGCTCGCGGTGCCCGCGGTGTGGCTGGTCCGGCGGCTGCACCGGCGTGGCGAGACGCTGGCCGCGCTGCTGGTGACCGCGTTCTTGGGGCTGCTGGTCTCGCCGGTGTCGTGGTCGCACCACTGGGTGTGGGCGGTGCCGCTGATCGTGCTGCTCGCGTCGAAGGCGCGCTGGGTGTGGGCGGGCCTGGTGGCCGCGTTCTTCGCCAGCTGCGTGGTGATGCTGGTGCCCAACGGCGGCGACACCGAGTTCGGGTGGGGGCCGGAGCTGTTCGTGCCCGGCAACGCGTACGTGCTGGCCGCCGCGCTGGGAATCCTCGGGCTGGCGGCCCGTGAGCTGCGTCTCGCCGTAATCTAGAGCCGTTATGGACAAGCGCACAGGTCTCCCGGTCGTCGGGATGGTGGGCGGCGGCCAGCTCGCCCGGATGACACATCAGGCCGCGATTTCGCTGGGACAGTCGCTCCGGGTCCTCGCGATCGACGAGAACGACGCCGCCGGCCTGGTCGCCGGGCAGGTCCAGATCGGTCACCACACCGACCTCGACGCGCTGCGCGAGTTCGCCAAGACCGTCGACGTGGTCACCTTCGACCACGAGCACGTCCCGTGGGAGCACCTGTTCGCGCTGGTCAACGAGGGCTTCACGGTGCGGCCGGGGCCGGACGCGCTGGCGTTCGCGCAGAACAAGCTGGTGATGCGCGACCACCTGTCGGCCACCGGCTTCCCGTGCCCGCCGTACGCCGAGGTGTCCGAAGTGGAGGACCTCCTCAAGTTCGGCGCCGAGCACGGCTGGCCGGTCGTGCTGAAGGCGGCCACCGGCGGCTACGACGGCCGTGGCGTGTGGATGGTCGAGTCCGACGCCGAGGCGCGCACGCTGGTGCCCGAGCTGCTCGCCGCGGGCACCGAGCTGCTGGTCGAGCAGCGCGTCGCCATGAAGCGGGAGTTGTCCGCGCTGGTCGCCCGCTCGCCGTTCGGGCAGGGCGCGGCCTGGCCGGTCGTGGAGACGGTGCAGGACAACGGCATCAACACCGAGGTGCTGGCGCCCGCGCCGGGCCTGACCTCGCGGCAGGTGCACGAGGCGCAGGAGCTGGCGCTGCGGCTGGCGAACGAGCTGAACGTGGTCGGCATCCTGGCGGTCGAGCTGTTCGAGACCGACGGCGGCCTGTTGATCAACGAGCTGGCGATGCGGCCGCACAACTCCGGCCACTGGACGATGGACGGCTCGGCCACCTCGCAGTTCGAGCAGCACGTGCGCGCGGTCCTGGACTACCCACTGGGCGTGACCGACCTGATCGCGCCGACGGTGATGGCCAACGTCCTCGGCGCGCCGGAAACGCCGCGGATGGCGCCCGACGAGCGGCTGCACCACCTGTTCGCGCGCTTCCCGGACGCGCGCGTGCACCTCTACGGCAAGGGCGAGCGGCCCGGCCGCAAGCTCGGGCACGTCAACTTCGTCGGCGGCGACCTGGACAACCTGCGGACCCGCGCCAAGCTGGCCGCGCACTGGCTGTCGCACGCCGAATGGCCCGACGGCTACGACATCCACTGAGAGGAAGACGCGTGACCGACGTCGGCGTGATCATGGGCAGCGACTCCGACTGGCCCGTGCTCGAAGCGGCCGGGACGGCGCTGGACGAGTTCGGCGTGTCCTACGAGGTCGGCGTGTACTCCGCGCACCGGACCCCGCAGCGGATGCTCGACTACGCGCGCAGCGCGGCGGACCGCGGCATCAAGGTGATCATCGCCGGCGCCGGGGGAGCCGCGCACCTGCCCGGCATGGTCGCCTCGGCGACAGTGCTGCCGGTGATCGGCGTGCCGGTCCCGCTGAAGTACCTGGACGGCATGGACTCGCTGCTGTCGATCGTGCAGATGCCGGCCGGCGTGCCGGTGGCGACGGTCTCGATCGGCGGCGCCCGCAACGCCGGGCTGCTGGCCGTGCGGATCCTGGCCGCGCAGGACCCGGCGCTGCGGGAGAAGATGGCCGCCTTCCAGGCCGACCTCGAACAGCTGGTCCTCGACAAGGACGCCAAGCTCCAGGAGAAGCTCCCCTCGCAGAAATGAAATTTGCGGGACGCTGCGGGTGGCGGAACCTCAGAAGCCCCCTCGCTGTGGGATCGCCTCCTCATGAACGCCGGTTCACCACGTCGGCGCTGTCCTCGCGAGGGGGCTCCTGAGAACCCGCGGCGGTGCCGGCTGCGTGGGTGGTGAAAGCGGTGCTGCCGTGGAGTAGTTGGTCCTAGCTCGCGTTGTACTGCTTCGCGATGAAGGCCGCCGCCTGGTCGACGCTGCCGTCCCGGGCGTAGCTCAGGTGGCCGTAGCCCGGTCCGGTGCCCGTGCCGCCGCAGACGTTGTCGCCGCGGTTGCAGAACTCCAGTGACTTCGGGCCGTAGGTCGGGCTGGCCGTCTTGATCGTCTGCCCGTACAGGCCGAGCGGGTTGCCGAACGCGATCACCGCGACCACTCGCGGCGCCAGCTCGGTGGGGATGGTCTGCCCGGTGCCGAGGTAGGTCCGGATGCCGATCGCGATGTCGGTGACGCTCGCGCCCTGCGAGTAGCCGCCGATCGCGAACTTGGTGTCCGGGCACGCGGCCGCGGTGGACTTGATGTGGTTGCTCATGTCGGTGGCGCCGGGGCCGGCGCTGGTCTGGTCGTAGCTCGCGGCGTAGTCGACCGCGTAGGACGACACTGACGCCGAGGACAGCGCCGACTTCACGTCGGACACCAGCGGCGTGCCGGTGATGCCGAGGCCGGGCGCCTCGCCGCTGCCGCGGGCGAAGACGATCTCCAGGTCGGAGCACGCGGCCGCGCTGGTGGCGGCGGACGCGGTGCCGACCGTCGCGGTGCCGGCCAGCCCGACGACGGCGCAGGCGAGCAGGGTCAGTTTGCGAAGTCTGTTGTGGACCATTCACCGAGTGTCCCGCCATCGTGTTGGCAGGGCATCGGTGAAATCACCAGTGTCGGTGAACTCCCGGTCGGTCCGGTTTCCGGCGGGTACCCGGCGATCATGGAGTTCTCGCGCCGCACGCTGGGCATGTTCGCCGCATCCGCCGGGTTCGTCCGGGTCGAGCCGCCCGCGGCGCGAGCACCCGTCGGGCTGGTGCTGTCGCACGAGCAGTTTCCGACAGCCCGGCTGCTGGACTTCGCGCGGCAGGCGGAGGCGGCGGGCTTCGCGTTCGTCTGGGCCAGCGACCACCTGCAGCCGTGGCAGGACAACCAGGGGCACTCGATGTTCCCGTGGCTCACGCTCGCCCTGGTCGGCGAGCGCACGCGGCGGGTCACGTTCGGCTCCGGCGTGACCTGCCCGAGCTACCGGCACCACCCCACCGAGGTCGCGCAAGCGTTTGCCTCCCTCGAACTGCTGGCGCCGGGACGGACGTTCCTCGGGCTCGGCACCGGCGAGGCGGTCAACGAGCAGGCGGGCACCGGCCAGTACGGCCGCTACGCCGAGCGGCACGACCGGCTGGTCGAGGCGATCACGCTGATCCGGCGGTTGTGGACGGGGGAGCGGGTCACCTTCCGCGGCCGGTTCTTCTCGACCGACCAGCTCAAGCTGTACGACCTGCCGTCGAAACCGCCGCCGGTGTACGTGGCCGCGCAGGGCCCGAAGAGCGCGCGGCTGGCCGGCCAGTACGGCGACGGCTGGATCACCCAGGCCGGGGCCTCCCTCGACCCGGCGCTGCGGGACGCGTTCGCGGCCGGCGCGCGGGCGGCGGGGAAGAACCCGGACACGATGCCGAAGTGGGCGGAGCTGTTCGCGGTGGTCGGCGACCAGCGTGAGATCGACCTGGCCGCGCAGCGGTGGCGGTTCACGGTCAACCCGGCCGACCTGCCCAATCCGGAGGCGATCCAGGAGGCCGCCCAGGCGACGCCGCTGGCGGAGGTGGCAGGCCGCTGGGCGGTGGGCACCGATCCGGCGGTGCACGTCGCCGCGGTGCGGAAGCTGCTCGACGCGGGCGTGACGCCGTTCCTGCACTTCCCGCAGGAGGACCCGGGCGTGGCGATCGAGTTCTACCGCGCCCGGGTCCTGCCGGTGCTCTAGAGCTGCTGCCGCAGCTCGCGCTTGAGGATCTTGCCCGCCGCCGACACCGGGATCTCGTCGACGAACCGCAGCTCCCGGATCCGCTTGTAGGGCAGGACGTTGTCGTTGACCGCGGACAGGATCTCCGCCTCGGTCACGTTCTCCGCCGCCCGCACGACGAAGGCCACCGGCAGCTCGCCGACGTCGTCCTGCTTGCGCCCGACGACGGCCGCCGCCGCGACGCCGGGGTGCGCGATGAGCAGCTCCTCCAGCTCGCGCGGGTACACGTTGTACCCCTTGTACAGCAGCATGTCCTTCTTGCGGTCCACAATGGACAGGTAGCCGTCCTTGTCCAGCACGCCGATGTCGCCGGTGTGCAGCCAGCCGTCCACCAGCACGGCGGCGGTCTCGTCGGGCCGGTTGTGGTAGCCCGCCATCACCTGCGGCCCGCGGATGCACACCTCGCCCTGCTCGCCCTCGGGCACCGGGTCCTCGCCGCCCTCCAGCGGCACGATCTTGACCTCGGTGTCGAACACCGGCACGCCCACCGATCCCTGCTTGCGCAGGCCGGACCGGAACGCCGGGTTGATCGTGGCGCCCATGGTGACCTCGGTGAGGCCGTAGCCCTCGCTGATCACCGCGTCCGGGAACCGCGCGGCCAGCGCCTTCAGCATCTCGTGCGGCAGCGGCGCGGCGCCGGAGCTGATGCCCCGCACGCTCGACAGGTCGCGCGTGGCCAGGTCCGGGCTGGCCAGCAGGGCCGCGAACAGGGCGGGCGCGCCGCCGATCGAGGTGACCCGCAGGCGTTCGGCGTCGGCGAGGTAGGCGACCGGGTCGAAGCGGTCGTGCAGCGTGGTGGACCCGCCGCTCATCACCGGGACGTTGAGCCCGCCGATCGTGCCCATCGCGTGGAACCACGGCGTGAGGTTGATGCCCGAGCCGGTGCCCAGCCGGGTCGGCCACTCGTCCGGGCTGCCGATCTGGTCGAGGGTGAGGTCGCCGTCGTCGTCCAGCGCCGGCAGCGAGCCGGTGCCCCAGCAGGCGTACTGCAGTGTGTTGACCACGACGTTGCGGTGCGGCAGCCGCACGCCCTTCGACCGGCCGGTCGTGCCGCCGGTGTAGGAGAGGTGCGCGAGGTGGGTCCGGGTGTCGATGTCCAGCTCGGGGCGGGTGTCCGGCTGGTCGGCGAGGAACGCCTGGAACTCCACCTGGTCGTCGGCGAGGTCGTCCGGCGCGACGACCACGACCAGCTCGACGGCGGTCTGCGCGCGCACCGCGGTGAGGACCGGAGCGACCTTGCCGAGCGTGACCACGGCGACGGCGCCGGAGTCGGCGAGCTGGTGGGCGAGGTCCGCGGGCGGCAGCAGCGGGTTCGCCGGGGTGAAGGTCGCGCCGGCGAGCAGGATCCCGTAGTAGGCGATCGGGTAGGGGAGGCAGTTGGGCAGGTGGATGGCGACGGTCGCGCCCGGCCCGATGCCCCGGGACCGGAGCGCGTTGGCGAACCGGCACGCGGCGCCGTAGGTCTGGGCGTAGGTGAGGGAGCGGTCGTGGTGGGTGAACGCGGTTCGGTCGCCGTAGCGCTTCGCGGCGCCGGCCAGGATGGACCCGGCGGGGACGTCGGGGTACTCCAGCGATCTCGGGAAGTGGGGCGGCCATGACCCAGCAGCAGTGATCGGCATCACCCCACCATAGGGCGAAGGTGCGGCCCAGAACACAATTCCGGCTGGTGAACGACTACTAACATGGACGGCGGACTTCTTACCCGTGCGAGGAAAGGTGACGAAGGTGTCGGAGACCCCGGGCCTCTACCAGCTGGCCGAGGAGCACGAGGAGCTGCGTGCTGCCGTGCGTGCGCTGGCGGAGAAGGAGATCGCACCTTACGCCGCCGAGGTGGACGAACAGGAGCGGTACCCGGTCGAGGCTCTGCGGGCGCTGAACGCCTCGGGCTTCAACGCGGTGCACATCCCCGACGAGTACGAGGGGCAGGGTGCGGACGCGATCGCGGCGTGCATCGTGATCGAGGAGGTCGCGCGGGTCGATGCGTCGGCGTCGCTGATCCCGGCGGTGAACAAGCTGGGGACGCAGCCGATCATCCTGTCGGCGTCGGATGAGCTGAAGAAGCTGGTGCTGCCGGAGATCGCGGCCGGCGCGACGGCGTCGTACGGGTTGTCGGAGCGGGAGGCCGGTTCGGACACCGCGTCGATGCGCACGCGGGCACGGCTGGACGGTGACCACTGGGTGCTGAACGGGACGAAGGCGTGGATCACCAACGCCGGCGAGTCGACGTGGTACACGGTGATGGCGGTGACCGACCCGGACGCGCCGAAGAAGTCGAACGGGATTTCGGCGTTCGTGGTGCACAAGGACGACCCGGGCTTCTCGGTCGGCCCCAAGGAGAAGAAGCTTGGCATCAAGGGTTCGCCGACGCGGGAGATCTACTTCGAGAACTGCACGATCCCGGCGGACCGGATTATCGGCGAGCCGGGCACCGGGCTGAAGACGGCGCTGCGCACGCTGGACCACACGCGCCCGACGATCGGGGCGCAGGCGCTGGGCATCGCGCAGGGCGCTCTGGACGCGGCGGTTGCGTACGTGAAGGAGCGCAAGCAGTTCGGTAAGGCGATCGGTGAGTTCCAGGGCGTGCAGTTCATGCTGGCGGACATGGGCACGAAGATCGAGGCCGCCCGGCACCTCGTGTACGCCTCCGCGGCAGCCACCGAACGCGGCGACGCGCGTGCTGGATTCATGGCCTCGGCGGCGAAGTCCTACGCCTCGGACGTGGCGATGTCGGTGACGACGGACGCGGTGCAGCTCTTCGGCGGCGCCGGCTACACCCGCGACTTCCCGGTGGAACGCATGATGCGCGACGCGAAGATCACGCAGATCTACGAGGGCACGAACCAGATCCAGCGCATGGTGATGGCGCGGGCTCTGTTGAAGGGCTGATTCCCGGGGTTTTTGGCGCGGCGTCCGGGCGTTGGCTCGGGCGCCGCGTTTTTTTTGTGGCCTTTTCGTGGTGCTAGGAGCGCCTCGGCCGGCTTGTCCGCCATGTGCGCCTGCTCACGCGTTCATGTCCAGAATGTGGGTTTTTCACAAGTTGCTCACCTGCTTCCGGTACCGTCGACCCCACTAGTTGAAACTTCAACCAGAATGGGGAGCTGCGATGTACGACCGGGTCAAGGACGTGGCGTTGTTGATCGGCCGGGTGGCGGTGGGTGTGGTCTTCCTCGCGCACGGCCTGCAGAAGTGGGACACCGGCCTGGACGGGGTCACGAACATGATGAGCGGCATCGGCGTGCCGCTGCCCACCCTGTCCGCGCTCTTCCTCATCGTCGTCGAGACCGTCGGCGCGGTCGCGTTCATCCTCGGCGCCGCGCTGCCCGTGCTGGGGGTGCTGTTCGCCGTGGACATGGTCGGCGCGATCTTCTGGGTGCACCTCGACGCGGGCCTGACCGGCCAGGGCGGCTACGAACTCGTGCTCGTCCTCGGCGCGGCCGCCCTCGCGCTCGGGTTCAACGGCGGGCGCCTCTCGCTCGACCACCTGCTCGTCGGGCGGCGCCGGGCCCGCAAGGCCGAACTGCAGACCGCCTAAGCGAGCAGGTCGACCGTCGTCCGCTCGGCGGCCCTGCGGTCGTCCAGCTTCGACGCGTCCGAATTGGAGATCTGCACTAGGTGGGCGCCCGCTGACAACGGGGTCAGCAGGCCGCCCAGCACACCCTCCGGCACGCTCCACTCCACAGTGGACAGCACGCGCGCGCCGGAACCCAGTGCGCCTGCCCGGGAACGCGCCTCCGCCAGCACCTCGTCCACAGTGGACCCGGCGAGCGCCGGGGTGTCACCGGCGATCGGGATCATCGGGCTGAAGTCGTCGCCGTACGCGCGCGCCTCGTTGAGGTAGTCCAGCGCGCCCGGCACCGGCGCGGTCAGCCCGCGGCCCATCGGGTCCAGCGCCACCACCGCCGTCGACTCGGCCCCCGCGCCCGAACCGCCCGGCGCCACGAACGCCACCCGCGCCCCGGCCGGCGACGCGACCACCTCCGCGCCGCACCACCACGCGCCCAGCAGCACGCCCGCCGTCTGCCAGTGCGCGGGCAGCACCACGGCCACCGGGTCGCCCGGCTCCACGTCGAACTCCTCGACCAGCCAGTTCGCCGTCTTCGCCGCCCAGTTCGCGGTGGTCGCCACCGACAGTTCGACCCGGGTGCCCGCCGCGTCGTCGTAGTGGGTGATCAGCGGCTTCCCCGGCTGCGCGAGCAGGGGGCGGAACAACGCGTCGGTCAGGCTCACGCCGCCGATTCTGCCTCCCGGACCGCCCCCGATCACGGCCGGGTGGTCGCGCGAGGTGAAGCGTCCGGTGACGGCGTGGTCGGGTGCGTGACGGCCGGGGGCGGCACTGTGCTCGGCGTGACGGCCCGCACCACCGGGTCCGCGGGCCGGACCGGTTCGCCGGGTCCGGTGCCGTAGGCCGCGACCACCACGCCCACCACGATCGCGGCGCTGCCCACGGCGCTCGCCACGATCGCCGCCGCGCGTCTGCGGGCGCGGATCCGCGACCCCCGGCTGATCACGTCGCCGGCGTCGAAGATCACCGGCGGTCCGTCACCGACCTCGCGGAACAGGGCCCGGATGTCGTCGTCGCGCATGTTCACCTCCCCTCCATGGGAAACGCCGGCAGGTGCTGCCGGAGGGTGGCCAGCCCACGGGCGGCCTGGCTCTTCACCGTGCCCGCGGAGCAGCGCAGCGTCCGGGCGGTCTCGTCGACCGAGAGGTCGTTGAAGTAGCGCAGGACCAGCACCGCGCGCTGCCTCGGCGGGACCGCCGCAAGCGCGTCGGCCAGGACGACGCTCTGCTCCACGTCGGGCTCGGGCGACAGCGGTTCCGGCGGGGCGTCCGTCAGGTGCTCACGCCGGAACCGGACGCGCCGGTTCTCCGCGAGGAAGGTGCGCACCACGACGCGCCGGGCGTAGGCGTCCAGCGCGTCGTGGTGGGACAGCCGCGGCCAGGCGAGGTACAGCTTGAGCAGCGCGGCCTGCGCCAGGTCCTCCGCCCGGTGCCAGTCGTGGCACAGCAGGTAGGCGGTGGTGCGCAGGGCGCGGGCGCTGCGGGCGAAGTACGCGCTGAACTCGCCGTCCCACGGTGCGGACGAGCGGCTCACCTACGGCGCGGCCGTCGGGACCACCGTGGGGGCCGGCTTGGTCGTGTGCCGCGGCGGGCCGCCCGGGTTCGTGGGCTGCTTGGCCACCGGCGCCGGCTGGGTGGTGGGCTGCTCGGCCACCGGCGCCGGCTGGGCGGTGGGCTGCTCGGTCACCGGGGCCGGCCTCGTCGTGGGCGGGACGGGCGCGGCGGTGGGCCGCTCGGTCCCCGGAGCGGCCGTCGGCAGGTCCCCTGGCGTGGTCAGCGCCGGCGGCGCCGGTTCCGGCGTGCCCGGCTTGGTCGTGAGCTGCGTGGTCCCGGCGGCAGGCGACGGACTGGCCGGAACGGGCTGCGGCGTGTCGGCGGTGGCCGCGGCCACCGCCAGTGAACCACCCAGCAGTGCCGCGCCTGCGGCGATGGCGCCGGCCACCACGGTTCGGATGCGCATGAGTCTCCTCGGCAGGCGACGCCACCCCGGTGGCGGCGTCTCTGCCCTCACTCATGCGGTCTGCGGTCCGTTCGGTTGCACCGATCCGGTGATCAGTTCACACACGTCACGCCGGCGGGCACCGCCTGCACCGCGGCCGCGCCCGATGACGCCCCGCCGCCCGATCCGGCGCTCCGCCCGGCCAGGCCCGCGAAGAACTGCCGCACCGCGACCGGGTCGACCTCCACGATGCTCTGCTCGCCGTCGGGGCTGCGGCCGTCGATCCTGACCACCGGGATGGTCGTGAACGTGACGTCCCCGGAGGCCAGGCCCTTGGCCTTGTCCGCGAACTGCAGCAGGTCGAAATCCGGGTCGAGCACCAGCGACCGGTGCAGCGCGTCGGTCAGCTCGCCGAGCGTGCCGGGGTTCGCCAGCACCCCGGCCGACAGCACCTTGTGCAGCGCCGAGGACAGGAACGCCTGCTGCCGCACGATCCGGTCCAGGTCCCCGCGCGGCAGGTTCTTCCGCTGCCGCACGAACGACAACGCCTCGCCGCCGGACACGGTCTGCACCCCGGCCCGGAAGTCGGCGCCGGAGTCCTTGTCCTCGGTGGCGTGGTTCAGGCACACCTCGACGCCGCCGAGGGCCTCGGTGATCAGGTAGAACCCGAGCAGGTTGACCTCCGCGTAGTGGTCGACCCGCACCTGGGTGAAGTCCTGCACGGCCTGCACCAGCGCCTGCCGCCCGGCCTGGTCGGAGTCGCGCTCGACCCCGGCCGCGTCGCGCCTGCCCGAGCGCCGCAGTTCGTCGGCCTTCGCCTGCTTCGCGACGCCGTACACCGAGTTGATCTTGCCCTGGCCGCCGCGCGGCACGTCTATCCAGGTGTCCCGCGGGATCGACACCGCGTACGGCTTCGCGCCGTTCTTCGGGAGCCGCACGATGATGACCGTGTCGGTGTTGACGCCGCTGGTCTGCTCGGTGCGCAGCGTCTTGAGCACCTGCAGCGGCAGCGCGTTGCCCTGCATGTCCGTCCGGGCGTCCGCGCCGACCAGCAGGATGTCGTCCGCGCCGTCGTCCGCGGGCGGCGCCGGCTTGTCGTCCGGCAGGTCGAGGGCGTCCGTGGTGTGCACGTTGCCCTGCACCTCGTGGTAGGTCGCCCACGCGTACCCGGTCGCTGCCAGCGCGAACACCGACACGAGCGCGATCAGCGTCTTCCCGGTGGCCCGGAACGGGTGGCGACGGCGGCGCGGGGCCTGCTCGGCTCGCGGCTCGTCGGCCGGGGCCGTCGACCGCGGGAACGGCGTCGGTTTCGGCTCGTCGTCGTCCATCCCCGTGGTCTCCCCCCTCATCAGCCCCTGGGGACCAGGTTAAGGCACCGGGACGTCAGTTCACACAGGGCACGTCGCCCGCCGTGATGGGCGGCGGCGCGGGGGAGGACGAGGTCAGGGCCGGTGAGCTGGGCGGCGGCGCCGCGGACGAGCTCGCCCGGCGGCTCGAGGTGGGCGGCTTGCTGGACGCCGACGACGTGGGCGCGACCGAGGAGGACGTCCGCTCGCTGCCGTCGGACGTGAGCTGGTCGACGAACGCGTGCACGGCCTGCGGGTCGACCCGCACGACGTCCGCGCCGCCGATGACCGCGTTGCCGACCACCGGGATGGTGCGGAACTCGATGTTGCCGCCGTTGAGCCCGCGCATCTGGGCCGCGAACTCCGGCAGGTCCCAGTTGTCCGACAGCACGACGGACTTCTTCACGGCCGTGATCACGTCGGAGAGCTTGCCGGGGTTGGCCAGCACGTCGCGGGAGAGCATCTTGCGGGCCAGCCCGGACAGGAAAGCCTGCTGCCGCCCGATGCGGTCCAGGTCGCCGCCCGGCAGGTCGTAGCGCTGCCGCACGAACGCCAGCGCCTGCACGCCTTCCACGGTCTGCCGCCCGGCGGGCAGGTCGACGCCGGACTTGCGCTCCCGCACGGGCGCCTTCAGGCACACCTCGACGCCGCCGAGGGCCTTCGTCACCTCGTAGAAGCTCGCGAGGTTCACCTCGGCGTAGCGGTCGATCATGCCCGGCTTGCCGATGAACGTCTCCAGCGTGGCGATCAGGTTCTTGCGGCCGGCGACCTTGGCCTGCTCGTCGGCTGACTTCAGGTCGGCGCCCTGCTGCTGGAGCTCCTTGAACCGATCGTTGTAGGCGTAGACGAACGCGCCGTTGAGCTTGTGCTTGCCGAACCCGCCCGCCAGCTCGACCCACGAGTCGCGCGGGAACGAGATCGCCACCGCGCGGCGCCCGTCCTGCGGGATGTGCACGAGGATCATGGTGTCGGTCTGCTTCTCGCCGTCGGACTCGCCGGCGTGCAGCATGTCCAGCACCTCGCGCGGCAGCGGGTTGCCCTGCGCGTCGGTGCGGCTGTCCATGCCGACCAGCAGGATGTCCACCGCGCCGTCGAGCGGGACCGCGTGCAGCTCCTCGTCGTCGAAGACCTGGGTGGTGGACAGGCCCGAGTTCGGGTCGCCGATGAACTGCCAGCCGTACCAGGTGACGGTGAGCACCGCGACCGACACGAGCGCGACCACGAGTTTGCCGCCCCGGCGCGCGACGATCGCGATACGGTTGCGCCGCCGTCTGGGAGACGGGATGGGCCGCGCGGGCCACGTGACCTCGTCCGCGGCGTCCAGGCGGGTGGTAAGCCCGTCGGTCACACTCGCTCCCTCCCAGCCCCCGACCCGAGTGAATGCGTCCAGATTACTGTTCGGGTGAGTGAAGCGGTCGTGGGCTGGTCCGTGACGATCTTGAGGAGGAGAAGGCGATGCGGGTCCTGGTGACCGGGGGCGCGGGTTTCATCGGCTCGCACTACGTCCGGCAGGTGCTCTCCGGCGCGTACCCGGCGCTGGCCGACGCCGAGGTGGTGGTGCTCGACAAGCTCACCTACGCGGGCAACGAAGCGAACCTCGCGCCGGTGGCGGACTCGCCGCGGCTGCGGTTCGTGCGCGGCGACATCACCGACGCGCAGGTGGTCGCCGACGTCATGCAAGACGTCGGGCTGGTCGTCCACTTCGCCGCCGAGTCGCATGTGGACCGCTCCATCCTCGGCTCCGCCGACTTCGTGCTGACCAACGTGCTGGGCACGCAGACCCTGTTGCAGGCCGCGCTGGACGCCGGGGTGGACAAGTTCGTGCACGTCTCGACGGACGAGGTGTACGGCTCGATCGAGAGCGGATCGTGGTCGGAAGACCACGTGCTGGAGCCGAATTCGCCGTACTCGGCGTCGAAGGCGTCCTCCGATCTGATCGCGCGGTCCTACTTCCGGACGCACGGGCTTCCCGTGTGCGTGACCCGGTGTTCGAACAACTACGGGCCGTACCAGTTCCCGGAGAAGGTCATCCCGCTTTTCGTTACCAACTTGTTGGACGGCCACACGGTCCCGCTGTACGGCGACGGGCTGAACGTCCGTGACTGGTTGCACGTGGACGATCACTGCGCGGGCATCCAGCTGGTGGCCGATGGCGGCCGTCCGGGGGAGATCTACAACATCGGCGGTGGCACCGAGTTGACCAACCGTGAGCTGACCGAGCGACTGCTGGCCGCGGTCGGGGTCGGCTGGGAGCGGGTCGAGCAGGTCGCCGACCGCAAGGGCCACGACCGGCGGTACTCCGTGGACATCACCAAGATCAGCAGCGAGCTCGGATACGCGCCGAAGGTTTCCTTCGACGCGGGTCTGGCGGATACGGTGCGCTGGTACGCCGACAATCGGGCGTGGTGGGAGCCGTTGAAGCGGCGCGCCGCGCTGGTGGGGAAGTGACGATGCTCAGTGTGCTGGTGCCCGGCGGAACGGGGCAGCTCGGCAGCGCCCTGTCCGCGCTCGCCTCGTCCGACGTGCGCGTGGTCGCGCCGTCCTCGGCCGACCTGGACGTGACGAGCGCCGGTTCGGTGATCGCCGCGGTGAACGCGCTCGCCGCCGAGGCGGCGGAAGCCGGGCGCAGCCCGCTGGTGATCAACGCGGCGGCCTACACGGCGGTCGACGCCGCGGAGACCGACGAGTCGCGGGCGTTCCGGATCAACGCGGACGGCGCCCGGGTGCTCGCCGCGGCCTGCTCGTCCCGGCGGGTACCGCTGATCCACGTGTCCACCGATTACGTCTTCCCCGGCGACTCGTCCCGGCCCTACGAGCCGGAGGACCCGCTGGGCCCGCGCAGCGCGTACGGCCGGACCAAGGCGGCCGGTGAGGACGCCGTGCTCGGTTCGGGGGCGCGGGCCTGGGTGGTGCGCACCGCGTGGGTGTACGGCGCGGGCGGGGCGAACTTCGTGGAAACCATGCGCCGCCTGGAAGGTGAGCGCGACACCGTGTCCGTTGTGGACGATCAGCGTGGGTCGCCGACCTCGTCCGCCGATCTGGCCGCGGGCTTGCTGGACCTGGGCCGGGCGGTGGTGAGCGGGCGTGCGCCCCAGCGGCGGGTGCTGCACTGCACGAACTCCGGGGAGACCACCTGGTACGGCTTCGCGCGGGCGGTCTTCGAGGAACTCGGCGCCGATCCGGAGCGGGTGAAGCCCTGCACGACGGCGGAATTCCCCCGGCCCGCGCCGCGGCCGCCGTACTCCGTGCTGTCCAACGAGGCGTGGCGGCAGGCGGGGCTCACGCCGCTGCGCCCGTGGCGCGAGGCGCTGCACGACTACCTCGCCGGGAAGTAGCCGGCCTCAGCGCGGACGCAGACCGTCGACGATCACCGCGACGATCTTGTGCGCCCGCGCGTCCCACTCCGCCTCCGGCACCCGCGACAGGGCGCCCAGCAGGAGGATGACGTCCGCGGCGTCGACCTCCGCACGCACCTCGCCTGCGGCCTTGCCGCGGTCGAGCACCGTGCCGAGCGCGTCGTCGAGCCGGTGGTGCTGGTCCGCGTAGAGGTCCTGCCACGCCGACGCCTCGATCGCCGCCATGACGCCGCGCTTGACCCGCGCGTACTCGATCAGCCGCTGCATCCAGAGCGTCAGCGCTTCGAGCGGGGCGTGCTCGGCCAGCAGCGGCGCCACGGCGTCCACGAGCTGGGTGAGTTCGTGCCGGTACACCTCGGCCAGCAGGTGCTCGCGGGTCGGGAAGTGCCGGTAGAGGGTGCCCTGGCCGACGCCGGCGGCCTTGGCGACCGCGTGCAGTTTCAGCTCGCCGCTCTCGGAACCGCTCAGTTCGGCCCGCGCGGCCTGGACGATGCGGTCGCGGTTGGCGACCGCGTCCGACCTGCGCTCACGGCTTCCCACGGGACTACCTCCTCAAGCGGACAACTGTCCGGTACAGTTAAACGGACAGTTGTCAGCTTAGTGGGAGTTGTGCGATGAGCGGAGTGGACGGCAAGGTCGTCGCCATCACCGGTGCCAGCAGCGGTATCGGAGCGGCGACGGCCATCGAATTGGCGGACCGCGGGGCGGCGGTCGTGCTGGGAGCGCGGCGGGGCGAGCGGCTCGCATCGCTGGTGGAGCGGATCCGGGACGCCGGCGGTCGGGCGGAGATGCTGGAGGTCGACGTCACCAGGCGGGGCGACCTCGCGGAGCTGGTGGGGCTGGCGGTGGACCGGTTCGGGCGGCTCGACGTGCTGGTGAGCAACGCCGGGATCGCCAGCTTGGCCCCGGTGGCCGACCTGGAGGTGGACGCCTGGGACGCGATGATCGACGTCAACGTGCGGGGCGTCCTGTACGGGATCGCCGCCGCGATGCCGGTCTTCCGAAGCCAGGGGCGGGGGCACTTCGTCACCACGGTGTCCACGTCGGGGCTGAAGATCGTGCCGACACAGGCGGTGTACGCGGGCACCAAGAACGCGGTGCGCACGGTGCTGGAGGCGTTGCGGCAGGAGTCGACCGACGGAGTGGTGCGGACGACCGCGATTTCACCGGGGTACGTGCGGACGGAGCTCGTCGACAACGTCGCCGATCCGGACCAGCGGGAGGCTGCGCGGCAGGCCATGGCCGAGCTGGGGATCGACCCGGAGGCCGTGGCGCGGGCGGTCGCGTTCGCGATCGAGCAGCCGGAGGACGTGGAGATCGGGGAGTTGGTGATTCGGCCTTCACGGCAGGGGTGATGGTTGGGCCGGATGGCGCCTTTAAAGATCAAGGGATGTCCTCGCCGGACGGGCAGGCTCCGGGATGACCAGGGGTTGGGTGCCTCGTCTTGCCTTGGCGAGGTGGTCGCTGGGTGGTCATCCCGTCGCCTTCCGGTTTGTGCATATCACCTTGAGCCAGGGCCGCAAGGTTGGCATGGTCGGCCTGCGGGTGGCGGCCTGGGTTGCGGCCCTGGCTCAAGGTGATCGTTGCGTGTCAGGCGACGGGATGACCACCCAGCTCGGGGTGTGTTCGGCGCTCTGCGCTAGCGCTGGGTGGCTTGGCGGTAGGCCGCCAGCGTGGTCTCCGCCGTGCGGCGCCAGGTGAAGCTCGCCGCGTGGGCGCGTCGCTCCACGGACCTCGACGCCAGCGGGGCCTCCGCCACGGCCTCGCGCAGCGCGGTGATCAGGGCGTCCACCTCGCCGTACGGTGCGAACCGCGCGAAGCCGCCCGAGATCTCCCTCAGCGCGGGAATGTCCGAGCACACCACGGGCACGTCCGAGGCCAGCGCCTCCAGCACGGGCAGGCCGAACCCCTCGTCCCGGGACGGGAGCACCAGCGCGGCCGCCCCGGCCATCACGTTGTGCAGGTCCCGTTCGGACAGGTAGCCGAGGCGGCGGCTGCGGGGCGTGCCGGGCGCGGGACCCGGGCCGGAAAACACCAGCGGCGGCAGGTCTTCGGCCGCGGCGTGGGCCTTCAACAACCAGTCCATGCCCTTGCGCGGGCCGGCCGCGCCGACGAACAACAGGTACCGCTCCGGCAGCCCGAGGCGTTCGCGCATCGGCTCGTCCGGCGGGCGGCCGGTGAACCACGCCGCGTCCACCCCGAGCGGCGTCACCACGACCTTGTCGCGGTCCACGTCGAGCCGGGTCGCCACCGCGTCCGCCACCGCGGCCGTCGGCGTGCAGATCACGTCGGCGCGGGCGGCGCCACGGCGCACCAGCTCCGGCAGTTCGCGGTCGCTGGGCGGCAACTCGCCGGGCGCGTCCAGGAACGCCAGATCATGAATGGTCAGGACGCCCGCGGCCCGCACCGCGCCGGGCAGCACGAAGTTCGTCCCGTGCACCACGTCCGCGCGGCCGGCGAACAGCTCGATCGGCGGGAACGTCGACCGCAGCCACGCCTTGCGCAGCATCCGCGCGGCGACCGGCATGCCCCGCGCCCGCGCGCCGTGCGGCAGCACGTAACGCAACCGCCGCCAGCCACGCAAGGTGAACGCCACCGCACGCATGTCCACATCGGACATCGAAGCGAGCTCTTCGGCCAGTGACGCCGTGTAGCGCCCGATGCCGGTCCGGTCACCCAGCAACGGGGTGCCGTCCAGCAGGACCCGGAGCGCTCGCTCAGCCACGACGGCGGGCTACCTTCCGCACCCGGCCCGCGACCCGCCGCGCCAGCTCCTTCGGGCCGCCGTCGGCGAGGTACTCCTTCACCAGAGCCAGATCCCGCCGCACCGCCTCCGCACCACGCGGCGGTACCTCCGCGGTCAGCGGAGCCGAGCCGATCAGCCGGTCCGCCGCCGGGCGCGGGTCGCGGCAGAACTCCACCAGCGGAGCCAGCGCCGTCGGCCACGCGAACCGCTGCGCCACGACCTCGATCCGCGCGCGGCACTCGGCGGCGAAGTCCTCGTCGTACAGCACCCGCTCCAGCGCGTCGGCCAGCGCGTCCACGTCCTCGGCGGGCACCACGACACCGAGCTTCTCGTCGCGGACCAGGTCGGCGAACGCGTCGCCGTCCGTGGTCACGATCGGCAGCCCCGCCCACAGGTAGTCCAGCACGCGGGTGCGGAACGCGAACGTGGTCTCCACGTGCTCGTAGTGCGTCGTCACGCCGCAGTTCGCGTCGAGCAGCCAGTTCTGCCGCTCGCCGAAGGGCACCCACTGCTCGTTGAAGTAGACGTGCTTGTCGGTCAGCCCGAGCCGGTCGGCCAGGTGGATCGTGCGCGCGCCGATGTCCATCTCGGCGACCTCGGGGTTCGGGTGCTTCATCCCGAGGAACACCAGCTTCACGTCCGGCCGCCGTTGCCGCAGCCGGTCGATGGCGTGCACCAGCGTCAGCGGGTCGAACCAGCTGTAGACGCCACCCGCCCACAGGACGACCCGGTCGGCGCCGTCGATGTCCAGCGTCGCCCGCAGGCCGGGACCGGTGCGCACCGGCGGCTCCGGCGACAGGCCGAACGGGACGACCGACAGCAGCGACTGCGTGGTCGGGTCCGCGTCGTACAGCCGCGGCGACAGGCGGCCCAGCGCGGCCAGGTGCCCCAGCCAGAACAGCCGCTGCCGCTCCGACGCGCACAGGAAGAAGTCACCGCGCAGCAGCTGCGCGTCCAGCACCCGCGTCACCCCGGCCAGATCGGCGGCACGACGGTCGTCCGGCGCGCTCTTGCCCTGCTCCAGCAGCTCCAGGTGCATCGGGTCGTACAGGTCGCAGACCACGATCTTGCTGGAGTCCTGCGCCTTCAGCGCGGGCGCCATTTCCAGCACGTGACCCTGGAGGATCACGATGTCCGCCCACTCGACCGGCTCGGTCAGGTCCCGCTTCTTCGCCGCGCTCACCGGGAACGGCGCGGGCGGCGGCGCGGCCAGCGGGTTGACCGTGACCAGGCGCACGTCGTGCTCGGCGGAGAGCACGGTGGCGATGTTCCACGCGCGGATCGCCGGGCCCGCCATGCGGTCGGTGATCGCGTCGCCGGTGATCACCAGGACCTTGCGGCGCTGCCCGAACACGGCCTCGATGCCGAAGACGTCGGCCAGGATGTCGTGCGCGTCCAGGTAACGCGGCAGGGGATAGGCCGGCTCCATCGCCTTGCGCATGAGCGGGATCAGGTCCGCGTCGGTGCGCACGCGCGCGGCCTGCTCGGCGGCGCGCGACTCGGCCAGCGACGGCAGCAGCTCGACGAACTGGTCGATGGCCAGCACCCCGGCGAGCGTGGTGCGCGGGATCGCCACCGGCGCGGTCTCGACCGGGCCGGCCTTGGCGAGGTCCAGCTGCGTGGGGTCCAGCTCGCCCCGGGCGGTGGCGCGGCGCACGGCCAGCGCCAGCGCGGCGGGCAGCACCTTCGCGAGCGTCTCGTCGGAGAGGTTCTTGTAGAGGGCCGCGAGAGCGTTGCGCTCCAACAAGAACGTCTCCCGGCCGGTGTCCGGGGCGTCCACTTCGGACATTGTGCCGTGGTGGCGGTGGTAGGCCACCGACTCCGGCACGTACCGCACGCGCCAGCCGCGCAGGTTGAGCCGCCAGCCCAGGTCGACGTCCTCGTAGAACATGAAGAAGCGCTCGTCGAACCCGCCGAGCGCATGGAACACCTCGGCGCGCACGAACATCGCCGAGCCGGTGGCGAACAACACGTCCTTGGCGACGTCGTGCTCGCCGGGCGCGACGTCGGCCAGCGGACCGCCGGCGTGCCGCTTGTAGCCCATGCCGAACCAGGTCAGGCCGGCGTCCACGAAGTCCACGCCGGTGCCGTCCCAGTCCAGGACCTTGCTGGCCACGGCGGCGACCGTCGGCTCGGCGCGCAGCACGTCGACCGCCGCCTTCGCCCACGCGGCGTCCGGGCGGGCGTCGTTGTTGAGGAACGCGAGCACGCTGCCGCGGGCGTGCCGGGCGCCGAGGTTGCAGCCGCCCGCGAAGCCGGCGTTGGCGCCGGACTCGATCACCCGCGCGTCGCCGGCCGCGGCCTTGATGCGCGCGACGTCGTCACCGCCCGAGGCGTTGTCGACGACCAGCACCTCGAGCTCCGGGTAGTCGAGGTCCTCGCGCAGGGCGCGCAGGCAGGCGATCGTGTGCTCCGCGCCCCGGTAGTTCACCAAGATCACCGAGACCAGCGGCAGTGGTGTGTCCCCCTGGACCAACGCCCGACCTCCGTACTCGCCGTATGTCCGGAGAGACTATCGGGAGGTCCAGGCCGCCCAGACCGCGCCTCGGGAGACGGTCGAGCGGCGCGTGATCGACTTCCGCGCGGCCAGCGCGCCGGGCAGCCGGAGGACCACTTCGCCGAGCACGCGGCACCGCAGGCCCAGGCGGAAATTGGGCGCTTCGGGCACGTTCCGCTTGATCGGCAGCAGGGCGGTGATCGCGGCGAACCGGGCCAGTTCGCGCGCGGCGATTCCGGCGGGGGCGCACCGCAGGAGGGTGAGCAGGCGGTTGCGTTCGTTCCACCGGTGGAAGCTCTCGGAGCCCGGGTTCGTGCTGGCGCCGTGCCGGTGCGTGACACGGGCCGTGGTGACCGTCACGATGTCGTGCCCGGCGAGCCGCAGCCGCCACGCGGTGTCGGTGTCCTCGTAGTAGCAGAAGAAGCTCGCCGGCACCCCGCCCACTTCGCGGAGCGTGCGGGTGCGGATCAGCGCGGCGCCGCCGCAGAAGCCGAAGGGCGGGGTCTCCGTGGTGTCGTAGCCGTGGCCGTCCGGGGTGAGGTTCACGCCGAGGGACTGGACCTGTCCGTCGGCGTGTTCCAGGCGCGACCCGGCGGCCGCGGCGTCGCCGACGTGGTCCTCCAGCTCGGCGAGCCACTCGGGAGCGGGGGCGGCGTCGTCGTTGAGCCACACGGTGAACTCGGTGTCCACTTCGGACAGGGTGTGTGCCGTGGCGCCCGCGTAGCCGACGTTGCGGGGCAGGCGGACGACCTCCGGCGCGGACGGGTGCGTGGCCAGCAGGCGGGCGGTGCCGTCGTCGGAGGCGTTGTCGATCACCAGCAGCCGGTGCGGGCGCGTCTGGGCGGCGAGGGCGTCCAGGCAGGCGGTGACGTGCGCGGCGCCGCGCCAGGTGACCACCACGACGGTGCTGCGGATCGGCACACCGGGAGAATACGGGCCGTGCCGGAACTCGTGGTCATCGCCGAGCAGTTGCTCGCGCCCGTGCCGGGCGGGACGGGCCGCTACACCGCGGAGCTGCTGCGCGCGCTGGCCGAGACCGCGCCGCCCGGGTGGACGGTGTCGGCCGTCACCGCGCGGCACGCGGAAGGGTTGCCGGGCGTGCGGATGCTGCCGTTGCCGCCGCGGGGGCTGGTCGCGGCGTGGCAGGCCGGGCTGCCGTACTGGCCGGGTGGGGACGCGGTGCACGCGCCGACGCCGCTGGCCCCGGCGCGGGTGCCGCGCGGCCGGACGTTGTCGGTGACCGTGCACGACACCGTCCCGTGGACGCACTCGGAAACGCTGACGCCGCGCGGGGTGCGCTGGCACCGCGTCGTGATCGCGCGGGCCGCCCGGCGTGCTTCGGGGCTCGTCGTGCCGACGCGGGCGGTGGCGGACGACCTGCGCGCGCGGGTGCCGGTCGAGGTGCCGGTGACCGTGGCCGGGCACGGCGCGGCGGACGTGTTCACCCGCGACGACCTGCCCGAAGTGGACGTGCCGGATCGGTACGTGCTGGCGATCGGGACCATCGAGCCGCGCAAGGGGATCGACGTCCTGGTCGAGGCGGTGGCGCGGCTCGGCGTGCCGCTGCTGCTCGCGGGGCAGCCGGGCTGGGGTGGTCTGGACCCGGTCGCGATGGCCGGGAACCGGGCGGACGTGCGGGTTCTGGGGCGGTTGAACGACGTTTCGCTCGCCGCGGTGCTGCGGCGCGCGTCCGTGCTGGCGGCGCCGAGCGTCGCGGAGGGGTTCGGGTTGCCGGTGCTGGAGGCGATGGCCGCCGGGGTGCCGGTGGTGCACTCGGACGCTCCGGCGCTGGTCGAGGTCGCCGGGGGAGCGGGAGTGGAGTTCCCGCGCGGGGACGCGGCGGCGCTGGCAGCGGCGTTGCAGGAGGTGTTGTCCAGTCCGGAACTCGCGGCTGACCTGGTCGCTCGCGGACGGGCGCGGGCGGAGTCGTTCTCCTGGGCGGGCGCGGCGCGAGCTGTGTGGGCGGTTCACGACCGCACCACTTCGTGAGTTCCTGACCACCGCGATCCCGATCAGCCGTACCCTGCACGAGTGGGAAGAGGCGAACCCAGCGTCCTGATCGATGCCACGGCCGTGCCGGCGGACCGGGGCGGGGTCGGGCGCTACGTGGACTCGCTGGTCGCGGCGCTGGACGAGGGCGGCGCGCCGATCACCGTGGTCTGCCAGCCGCGTGACTTCCGGCTCTTCGACCGGCTCGCGCCGCGCTCGCGGGTCGTCCCGGCGGTCCAGTCCACCGCGACGCGCACCGCGCGGCTGATCTGGGAGCAGACGACGTTGCCGTCGCTGGCGCGGCGGCTCGGGGTGGACGTGGTGCACTCGCCGCACTACACGATGCCCCTGGCGGGGCCGTCGGCGTCGGTGGTGACGTTGCACGACGCGACGTTCTTCACCGACGCGGTGCTGCACTCGTCGGTGAAGGCGCGGTTCTTCCGCGGGTGGACGCGGACGGCGTTGCAGCGGGCGACGTTGTGCGTGGTGCCGTCGAAGGCGACCGCGTCGGAGCTGGCGCGGGTGGCCCGTCCGCGGCGGCAGCCGGAGATCATCGAGCACGGGGTCGATGTGGAGCGCTTCCACCCGCCGACGCCGGACGAGGTGCGGGCCGCGCGGGCGGCGATCGGCCTGGAGCGGATGCCGTACGTGGCGTTCCTGGGGGCGCTGGAGCCGCGGAAGAACGTGCCCGCGTTGATCCGGGGTTTCGTGAAGGCGGTGGAGAACCGGCCCGACCCGCCCGCGCTCGTGCTGGCCGGCCAGCCGGGCTGGGACACGCAGGTGGAGAAGGCGCTGGCGGCGGCGCCGTTGCGGCTGCGGGTGATCCGGGCCGGGTACCTGCCGTTCGACTCGCTGGCGGGTTTCCTCGGCGGGGCGGAGCTGGTGGCCTACCCGAGCCTCGGTGAGGGCTTCGGACTGCCGGTCCTGGAGGCGATGGCCTGTGGGGCCTGCGTGCTCACCACCCGGCGCCTGTCGCTACCCGAGGTAGGCGGCGACGCGGTCGCGTACTGCGGCGTCGGCCCCGGCGACGTGGCGGTGGCGCTGGGCGAACTGCTGGACGACCCCGCCCGCCGGGCGTCCCTCGCATCGGCTGCCCAGAGGCGCGCGAAGGAGTTCTCGTGGGCCACGAGCGCGGACAAGCACCGCGAGGCGTACGCGAAGGCGTGGCACCTGCACAAGCGGGAGCAGTAGCCGTTGGACGGTGTTCGGCCGGATGGGGTATAGTCATTGACGCGAGGCCCCCGTAGGGCCGAGAAGTGAGCCCGTGGTGCGTCCGGACGGTCGTGTCACGGGCTTTGCGCTGTTCAGAGCTCGATGACCTGGTGCACGACGGGCATCACCCGGCGGCGCCAGTCGCTGCCCGCGCCGTAGCACCAGGCGACCGCGTCCGGGATCCACAGCAGGGGCGCGGCAGCCGAGTCGAGGTGCTCGTAGCTGACTCCCGTGTCCGAGGGTCTGCCGCCCAGCGCCCGGTAGATCGTCGTCTGGTCGTGGCGGTCCTGCTCCTCGCGGCTGTCGATCACCACCCGGTGCGCCCGCATCGAAACCAGGTCCCGCACGGCCTCGAAGAGGCAGCGCTGCCGGTCCTGTTCCTCGGTCTTGCGCGTCCTTGCCGTCACGTACACCGAAGTGGCAGCGCTCAGCCCGCCGATCCGGTCGGCGAGCAGGCGGCGGCGCGGCGGCTTCTCCTTCTTGAAGTGCAGCTCCCGTTGACCTGGCAGCAGGAGCGCGGTCAGCTGCTTGCGCGTCTCCGCGAGGCGGGCTGGGTCCAGGACCGCGACGCACAGGTAGTAGCGGCTGTCGCGGACGGACTCGTCGATGAAGGCGTGGACCGGCATCCGGCAATTCTCGCGACCGGTAGCCGCACGACTGCGCGCGGTAGCGGACTGCCGCGGCAGCCAACCGAGGGGTGCCTGCCTCGTCGCGCTCCGTAGTGGGGGCACAATGGCCCGCGTGACCGAGCCGAGCCGTTACGGCGACGGGGTCGCCGTGGTTGTCGTGACGTACTTCCCCGGTGAGGACCTCGACCGCTTCCTCGACAGCCTCGAAAAGGCGACCAGCCGCGACGTCCACGTGGTCGTCGCCGACAACGACTCGACCGACGACGCCCTCGACCGGGCCGAGAAGCGCAAGAACACCCACGTCCTGCGCATCGGTGAGAACCTCGGCTACGGCGGCGGCGCCAACCGCGGCGTGGCGACCCTCGACGACAGCTACGGCTGGATTGTCATCGCCAACCCGGACCTCGAGTGGGAGCCCGGCTCGCTGGACACGCTCGTCGAGGCCGGGCAGCGCTGGCCCCGCGGCGGCGCCTTCGGCCCGCTCATCCGCGACCCCGACGGCACCGTCTACCCCTCCGCCCGCCTGCTGCCCTCGCTCGGCCGCGGCGTCGGCCACGCCGTCTTCGGCAAGATCTGGCCGGCCAACCCGTGGACCCGCGCCTACCGCCAGGAACACGCCGCCCCTGCCGAACGCACTTCCGGCTGGCTGTCCGGCTCGTGCCAGCTGATCCGCCGCGAGGCCTGGGACTCGGTCGGCGGCTTCGACACCCGTTACTTCATGTACTTCGAGGACGTCGACCTCGGCGACCGCATCGGCCGCGCCGGCTGGCACAACGTGTACGTGCCCTCCGCGGCGGTCACGCACATCGGTGGCAAGGCCACGTCCCGCGCGCCGAAGAAGATGCTGGCCGCCCACCACGACAGCGCTTACCGCTACCTCGCCGACCGCCACCGCGGCCTGGCCTGGAAGCCGGTGCTCGCCGCGGTGAAGCTCGGTCTCAAGCTGCGCCTGAAGTTCGAGACGCGCGGCAAGTAGTCACAGGCCTTCCAGCCGCCGCGCGAAATCGGAGTTCCCGGTCTGCGTCTTGGTCGTCGGCACCAGGCCGTCAACCTCTTCCTCGGGCTGCACCGGCGTCATGTTCACGTGGGTGTCCGGTTTCGACGCGGCGAGGCTGCCCTGCACCGACTCGATCACCGACGACGGCACCACGGCCGTCGTGTCCGGGTCGTCGTTGTCGATCTCGTTGACCACGTTCCGCGGGATCTGCTGGGTGGTCGAAGCGTCCATCGGCGAGGTCGCGGCGTCCGGCGTCACGACGAACGCGCCACGGGACTGTGCCCTGGCCAGCAGAGCATCCGCTCGATCGCGGGGGTCCATCCCCTAGGCCTCCCGACTCGACGTGGGCCCTCTCCGAACGGGGCCCTCCGTGTGCTGTCTAGGGTAGGCCCTCCGGGCCGTCGCCGTCATTGTTTCCCGCGGCTTGTCGCCCACCGGAGCGTGATAACGGGAAGGATTTTCGAGGTGACATCGGAGCTTGATGTCGATGCCGTGGTGCTCGTCGGCGGTAAGGGAACCCGCCTGCGGCCGTTGACCCTGTCCGCCCCGAAACCGATGCTGCCCACGGCGGGCGTGCCGTTCCTGACCCACCTGCTGTCCCGCATCCGCGCCGCGGGGATCCGGCACGTGGTGCTCGGCACGTCCTATCGCGCCGAGGTGTTCGAGGAGCACTTCGGCGACGGCGCGTCGCTGGGGCTGGAACTGGAGTACGTCGTCGAGGACGAGCCGCTGGACACCGGCGGCGCCATCCGCAACGTGGCGGACCACCTGCGCGCCGACCACGCCGTGATCTTCAACGGCGACATCCTGTCCGGCGCGGACCTGCGCGCGCTGGTCCAGACCCATCTGGACACCAGCGCCGACGTGACGCTCCACCTGCAGCGCGTCGAGGACCCGAGCCGCTTCGGCTCGGTGCCCACCGACGCCGACGGCCGCGTCACCGCCTTCCTGGAGAAGACCCCGAACCCGCCGACCGACCAGATCAACGCGGGCTGCTACGTGTTCCGTCGCCCGGTGCTGGAGTCGATCCCGGCGGGCCGCCGCGTGTCGGTCGAGCGCGAGACCTTCCCCGGTCTGCTGGAGGGCGGCGCGCACCTGCACGGGTTCGTCGACGCCTCCTACTGGCTCGACGTCGGCACGCCCGAGGCGTTCGTGCGCGGCAGCGCGGACCTGGTGCGCGGGCTCGCCCCCACCTCGGCGCTGCCCGGCCCGGCCGGCGAGGCCCTGGTCCTGGACGGCGCGGAGGTCGCCGCGGACGCGACCGTCACCGGCGGCTCGACGGTCGGCGCGGGGGCGCACGTCGCGTCCGGCGCGCGGATCAGCGGGTCGGTGCTGTTCGACCGGGTGTCCGTGGCGGAGAATGCGGTCGTGGAGAACTCCGTGCTGGGTGTGGGCGCGCGTGTCGGCAAGGGCGCGGTGCTCAAGGGCGTCGTCCTCGGTGACGGCGCGGTCGTCGGCGCCGGCTGCGAGCTGCTCGACGGTGCCCGCGTGTGGCCGGACGTGACCCTGCCCGACGGTTCGATCCGGTTCTCCAGCGACGCGTGATGCGTTACCGCCCGCCCTTCACCCTCGACCTCGACGCGGTCCTCCGGCCGTTGCGCCGGGGCAAGGGCGATCCCTGCCTGCGGGCGGACGACTACGGCCGGACGTGGCTGACCGGCAACACCGCCGACGGCCCGGGAACGCTGGCGCTGCGGCGGTTGCCGGACGGCGAGATCGAGGCCGCCGCGTGGGGCCCGGGGGCGGACCGGCTGCTCGACGGCGTGCCCGCGCTGGTCGGCGCCGAGGACGACGACAGCGGGTTCGTCTCGCACCACGACCGCATCGCCGAGGTGCGGCGCCGCATGCCCGGGCTGCGCCTCGGCTCGACCGGCCGGGTGTGGGACGTGCTGGTGCCCGCCGTGCTGGAGCAGAAGGTCACCGGGTTCGAGGCGCGCCGGTCGTGGCGGGAGCTGTGCCGGTGGTTCGGCGAACCGGCGCCCGGCCCGGCCCCGGCGGGGATGCGGGTGCCGCCGACGCCGGCGGCCGTGCTGTCCATTCCGGACTGGACGTGGCACCGCGCCGGGGTGGACCACAGCAGGCGGAAGGCGCTGATCTTCGCGGCGCAGGTGGCGCACCGGCTGGAGAAGGCGGTGGAGCTGCGGGGCGCCGAGGGGCGGGCGTGGCTGCGGAAGGTGCCGGGCATCGGGGTGTGGACCGCGTCGGAGATCGCGCAGCGCGCCTGGGGCGACCCGGACGCGGTCAGCTTCGGCGACTTCCACATCCCGGCCGTGGTCGGGTACGCGCTGCTGGGCGAGCCCCTGGACGACGAGGGCATGGCGGAGGTGCTGGCGCCCTACGCGCCGCAGCGGCAGCGCGCGGTGCGGTACCTGGAGGCGGGTGGGTTCTCGCGGCCGCGTTTTGGGCCGAGGTTTTCGCCGCGGGATTATCGCGCGATGTGAGGCGCGGGGTGGGCGCTGTTTGGTGCTTTGCCGCGCGGCGATCGCGGCGGTCGGTGCGTTAGCTGGGGGCGGGTGGTTTTTCGCGGCCGCGTTTTGGGCCGGGCTTCTCGCCGAGGGATTACCGCGCGACGTGACCGGCGCCCCCAGCGCGGAACTCGCGCACTCCAGCGTCGGACTCCCGGGTTTGGGCGAGTTCCACATTGCCGCGCGCGAGCCGCGGCGTGAGGCTGCGTCAGCGGGCGAGCGCGGCGCGGACGATCTTCAGCGCCTCTTCCCCCGACAACCCCAAAGCCCGCGTCACCGCCGCATACGTCTCGGCCGCCTCGCGAGCGCGCGAAAGCGACTCGTCGCCTGAGGAGGCCACGAACGAACCCGCCCGGCCGCGCGTTTCGATCAGGCCGGCCTCCTCCAGCTCGCGGTAGGCGCGGGCGATCGTGTTCGGCGCGATGCCCAGCTCCTCCGCCAGCCCGCGCACCGTCGGCAGCTTCGTGCCCACCGCGAGCGCGCCGGAGTTGATCTGCCGCGCGAGCCCGGACCGCACCTGCTCGTACGGCGGCACCGCGGACGCCGGGTCGACCGAGACGATCATTCGCACGCCGCCGCGATCAGCTCGGTCAGGTCCTCCGAACCGGGCGGCAACGCGGTCAGCGGCCACCACCGCAGGTCGTCCGACTCCTCACTGCGCACCGGGGACGCACCCTCCGGCGCCACGACCACGAACCGCACGTCGAAGTGCCGCGTCGGCACCCCCAGCGAGCACGTGATCGGGTGCACGTCCAGGTGCACCGGCTCCGCCGAGATCGTCAGCCCGCTCATCCCGGACTCCTCCGACGCCTCCCGCAACGCGGCCGCCGCCAGCGAGGTGTCCGAATCCTCGCAGTGCCCGCCCAGCTGCAACCACCGCCCGACCCGCGGGTGCAGCGTCAGCAGCACGTGCGACCGCGAAGCGTCCAGCACCACGGCCGACGCGGTGATGTGCCCGGCCGCGCACGACCGGCGGCACGCGTCCTCGCGCGCGGCGAGGAAACCCAGGAACGCGTGCCGCAGCGCCTCCTGCCCGGCCGTCCCCGGCTGCCACTTCTCCAGCGTCTCGACCACGTCGGTGTGCAGGTTCACAGCTCGACCAGCCCGTCCAGCGCAGGCGAGCGCGGCGCCGCGGGTCCACTCGCGGGGTGCCCGATCGCCACCGCGCCCAGCGGCTGCCACGACGGCTCCAGCCCGAGCACCTCACGCACCACGTCGGCCGCGAAGATCGTCGACCCGATCCAGCACGAGCCGAGGTCCTCCGCAGCCAGCGCCACCAGCAGCCCCTGCACCGCGGCCCCGCCGGCGACGGTGAACATCGTGCGCTCGCAGGCGTTGCGCCGCTCGTCCGGATACGTGTGCGCGCCGTCCGGCACCAGGAACGGGATCACCACCTCCGGCGCCTCGAACAGGATGTCGCCGCGGGACACCCGCTTCGCGATCTGCTCCTCGGTGAACGCGTCGCGGGACAGGTCCGCCCGCCACGCCTCGCGCATCGCCTCCAGCAGCTTCGTCCGCAACCCGCGGTCGCGCAGCCACACGAACCGCACCGGCCGCGTGTGGTGCGGCGCGGGCGCGGTCAGCCCGGCCCCGATCGCGCGGCGCAGCGCGTCCGGGTCGACCGGCTCGTCGGTGAACGACCGCACCGACCGGCGCACCAGCACCGCCTCGCGGCGACCCTGCGCGATCGCCTCACGCGTGCCGAGGGAGAACATGTCCTCCTCCGACGGCCGCACCAGCTTCCGCGCGTCCGACCCGTCGTCGGCGATCTCCAGCCCGCGCACGACCGCGACCGGCGTCGCGGTCAGCTTGCCCTTCACCAGGTCCGCGGCCGCGGCGATCTCGTCGGCCACCGCGATCTCGGTGACCTGCAGCTCGTTGCCCTGCCCGTCGACCTCGCCCTCGTAGGAGTGCAGCACGCGCAACCCGCTGGCGCCGATGGCGTTGTCGGTCTGGCCGACCCGCCACGCCCGGCCCATCGTGTCGGTGATGACCACCGCGACCTCGACACCCAGCCGCTCGCGCAATCCGTTGCGCAGGGCCAACGCCGCCGCGTCCGGGTCGGCGGGCAGCAGCGCGATCTCGTCACCGTTCACATTGGACGCGTCCACGCCCGAGGCGGCCTGCACGATCCCGATCCGGTTCTGCGTGATGAGGGTCCGGTTGAACCGGGCCAGCACCCGCACCGACTCCTGCTCGACCAGCTCGCGCCGGGCCGCGTCCCGTGCCTCCGGGTCGCTGGGGACGCGCACCAGCCGTCCCTCGATCTTCGACACGACCTTGCTGGTGACCACGACGACGTCGCCGGAGCGCAGCCACGGCGCGGCGGTCGCGATCGCGCCGGTCAGGTCGTCGCCCGGCCGGAACTCCGGCAGGCCCTGGACCGGCAGGATCTCCAGTCGTGCGGCGGAGTGGTCACTCAACTTCGGCTCCCGCGAGTTCGAGCGCGGCGCGCGCCATGGCCGCGGTCGCGTCCACATCGGACATCAGCAGCGGCACCGCCCGCACCGCGACGCCCGGCACGTGCACGGTTTCGCCCTCGGCCACCAGCCACCCGTCGAGCAGCCCGTCCTCCGACGTCTGCCGCGACCCGTAGTGGATGCCGACCGCCTCGGCCGACGTCTCCACCCCGATCGCGCTCAGGCACGCGTCGGCCATGCCGCGCACGGGTTTGCCGCTGATGATCGGCGACACGCCGACCACCCCGGCCTCGGTCTTGCGCAGCGCCTCCGTCACGCCCGGCACGGCGAGCACGGTGCCCACCGAGACGACCGGGTTGGACGGTGCGAACAGGACCGCGTCGGCCTCCCCGATCGCGTCCAGCACGCCCGGCGCCGGCTTGGCCTCCTCGACACCGACCGGCACGATCGAATGCGCCTGCGGCTCCGCCCGGTAGCGCACCCACCACTCCTGGAAGTGGATCGCCTTGCGGCTGCCCGGCTCGTCCGGGTCGTCGATGACGACGTGCGTCTCGACCCGGTCGTCGGTCATCGGCAGCAGCCGCACGCCGGGCTGCCACCGGTCGCACAGCGCCTCGGTGACCGCCGACAGCGGGTAGCCCGCGCGCAGCATGCGGGTGCGGATCAGGTGGGTGGCGATGTCCTTGTCGCCGAGGCCGAACCAGGTCGGCTCGGCGCCGTAGGCCGCCAGCTCCTCCTTGACCACCCAGGTCTCGCCCTGGTGCCCCCACCCGCGTTCGGTGTCGATGCCACCGCCGAGCGTGTACATGCAAGTGTCCAGGTCCGGCGCGATCCGCAGGCCGTGCATCCACACGTCGTCGCCGGTGTTCACCACCGCGGTGATCTCGTGCGTCGAGTCCCCAGGGCCGATCGGGGGCAGACCCAGCGCGGCTTTCACTCCGAGCAGGAAGCGGGCGCCGCCCACCCCGCCGACAACTACGACAACCTTCACAGCGAGCGATCCTCGCACGCCCGGGGTCCCGGAACCCAGTACCGGTACCTGTGGTGCTCGGTGAACCCGAGCCGGTCGTAGAACGCCAGCGCCCCGGCGTTGTCCACGGCGACCTGGAGCACGGCGCGCGCCGCCCCGCGTTCGGCCGCCCATGGCCCGCAGGCGGCCATCAACGCCGAGGCCAGGCCGCGACGGCGGTACTCGGGGCGGACGGCGAGCCGGGCGATGTGGAGCACGTCGTCGACCACCGCCGCACGCACTGCACCGGCTGTGACTCCCATCACTTCGGCGACCGCGTAGCCGATTTCGCCGGTGGTCAGCACGTGCCGCTCGGCGTCCGTCGGCTCTTCTCGTCCGACGGTCAGCTCCCACCAGCCCGCGGTCGGCGCGGCGAGGACGAGCACCTCGTCGGCGCCCGTGCCGAGCGGGCCGGTGAGGACGGACACCAGGTGCCCGGCCGCGTGACGGGTGTTCGGCACCCAGCCCGCGGCCGCGATCGCGCGCTCGTTCGCGCTGCCGACGACCGTGTGGGCGACCGGCGGAATGCCGTGGGCGTGGGCGAAGTCACAAACGGCCGTCAGCGCGCTCTCGACCGGCACTCCCGGGTCGCCGACGGCCAGTGCGCTGTTGGCGCGTCCGGTGAACCCGCCCGCGGCGCGAAGCCGCCAGTCACCGATCTTGTCCACGGTCACCGCGGGCCAGGCGTCGGCGCAGCGGAGCTCGAGCGTCTCGGAGGAGTCCACGTCCCCATTGTGCTCGCGGATCCCCGGATTAAGGGTGGCCTTACTTTGGAAGGTCCGCGCATCGGCGCGTAATGTCCAGGATCGGTAGTGGATCCTTGGACCTAGCTGGAGATCGCAGTGACGTACGTGATTGCCGAGCCCTGCGTCGACGTGCTCGACAAGGCGTGCATCGACGAATGCCCCGTCGACTGCATTTACGAAGGCGACCGCATGCTCTACATCCACCCGGACGAGTGCGTGGACTGCGGTGCCTGCGAGCCGGTGTGCCCGGTCGAGGCCATCTACTACGAGGACGACGTCCCGGACGAGTGGGCCGAGTACACCAAGGCCAACGTCGACTTCTTCGACAGCCTCGGCTCGCCCGGCGGCGCCTCGAAGGTCGGCAAGACCAGCAACGATCCGCAGTGGATCAAGGACCTGCCCCCGCAGGGCGAATGAACCGCGGCGGTACCGGCCTGCCCGACTTCCCGTGGGACTCGCTCGCCGAGCCCACGGCGCGGGCGAAGTCCCACCCCGGCGGCCTCGTCGACCTCTCGGTCGGCACCCCGGTCGACCCGGTGCCCGAGTCGATCCGCGCCGCGCTGGCGTCGGTGTCGGAGATCCCCGGGTACCCGACCACCCACGGCACGCCTGAGCTGCGCGCGGCGGCGGTCGAGGCGCTGAGCCGGCGGCACGGGGTCACCGGCGTCGATCCGGCGGCGGTGCTGCCCACGATCGGGTCCAAGGAGCTGGTCGCCTGGCTGCCGCGGCTGCTGGGCGCCGAGCCCGGCGACACCGTGGTGATCCCCGAGCTGGCCTACCCGACCTACGAGGTCGGCGCGCTGCTGGCCGGCGGCGGGATCGTGCGTGCCGACGACCCCCGTGGCCTGGCCGAGCCGCCCGCGATGGTGTGGCTGAACTCGCCGTCCAACCCGACCGGACGCGTGCTGGGCGCCGAGGCGCTGCGCGAGATCGTCGAGTGGGCGCGCGAGCGGGACGTGATCGTGGTCTCCGACGAGTGCTACCTCGCGCTGGGCTGGGACGCCGATCCGGTGTCGATCCTGCACCCGTCGGTGTGCGGCGGCCGCCACGACAACCTGCTGGCCGTGCACTCGCTGTCGAAGTCCGCGAACCTGGCCAGCTACCGCGCCGGGTTCGTCGCCGGTGACCCGGAGCTGGTCGCCGGGCTGCTGGCGGTGCGCAAGCACGCCGGCATGATCGTGCCGCGCCCGGTCCAGGAGGCGATGACGGTCGCCCTGGCCGACGACAGCGCCCTGTCGCTGCAGCGCGATCGCTACGCCCGCCGTCGGGTGGTGCTGCAGAAGGCGTTGCAGGACAACGGTTTCCGCATCGATCACTCGGAGGCCGGGCTATACCTGTGGGCCACTCGCGGTGAGGACTCCTGGGAGACCCTGCGGTGGCTGTCCGAGCGCGGGATCCTCGTCGCGCCGGGCACGTTCTACGGCCCCGCGGGCGGCGAGCACGTGCGGGTGGCGCTCACCGCGACCGACGAGCGCGTCGAAGCCGCCGCCGAGCGCCTCGGTCAGTAGCCGAGCAACGCCTGCCGTTCCTGCTCGATGACGTCCGGGAAATCGGGCAGGTCGTAGTTCGACAGGATGACGGCCACCCAGTCGGTGTCGAGGTAGATCGACCAGTTCGTGTTGCCCCCGGCGATACCGCCGCCGTGGTTGACGATCCGTTGTCCCTCGACCAAGCCGACCAGCGGGCCGTACGCCTGGAAAGTCTCGCCGCGTGGCGCGCCACCCCGCATCGGCGGACTGCTGATCTTGCCACCCGTGTACAGGTCCCGGTAGGCGTGGCCGAGCAGTCTTCCGTCTCGCAGCGCGAGCGCGAAGCGCACCAGGTCGGGAGCGGTCGAGAAGGCCCCGCCACCGCCGGATCCGACGAAGGCGCGTGCGGCGTTGCTACCGAACCCGCCGTTGACGGTGGAGCCGGCGGAGAGGTCGCGCACGCCATCCACCCGCGAGCCGTCCTGCAGGTAGACGTACGGGTGGGCGATGCGCACGTTCGCCAGCCAGTCCGCCCGTGTGCAGTAGGCGGAGTCGCGCATCCCGGCCGGCTCGAAGATGTGCTGCCGGACGTAGTCCTGGAACGGCTGCCCGGACACGGTCGCGACGATCTCGCCGAGGATTTCGTAGCCCTCGCTGCTGTACGCCTTGTCGCTGCCGGGGACGAACCGCAGCGACAGCTCACGGGTGCTCCGGGCCAGGTACTCGGTGCGTTCCTCGACGCTGGTGAAGATCCTGCCTTCGCTGGTCGCGGAGGTCAGCCCGCCGGTGTGGGTGAGCAGGTGGTGCACGGACACCCTGGTCGCCACCTCGGCGGGGAAACCGTCCAAGTGGTCGCCGATCTTGTTGTGGAACCGCAGCTTGCCCTGCTCGGCGAGCTGGACGACGGCCAGCCCGGTGAACGGCTTGGCGCCCGATGCCAGGTTGAAGATCGTGTCGTCCCGGTTGGGGACGCCGTGCTCCTGGTCCGCCATCCCGTACGAGCGGACCAGCACCGGCCGGCCCCCGCGGGCCACGAGCACGGTGCCGGAGAACCGGTCCTCGGCTGCGCGCTGTGCCAGGTAGCGGTCGTAGGCGCCGCCCGGCCGCAGTGCCGCGGGCACGGCCGTGGAGCTGCCGGCGGCCGCGGCCGGAGGCGCGGCCAGCAGGCCGGTGGCCAGCGGGACGGCGCTGAGCGCGGCCCGCCGGGAAAACGTCGTCATCTGCGTCTCCCGTCGTGATCGTTCGGGAGAGAGTGAACCGGGGCGCCCGTTTTCCCAGTGTTTCCGCTCAGTAGTCGCGGCCGGTGAGGCCCCGGTAGACGAACCGGGTGAGGGCTTCGAGCGCCTCTTCTTCAGGCAGGTCCAGCAGGCCGTCGTGCCACTGCCGCGCGAAGGTCTCGGCCGCCGTGGTCATCATCGTGACGCTCGCGAGCGGAGTGCCGGGCAGGCGGTGGCCCGCCTTGGTCACGTAGTCCACGTGGTCGGTCAGTTCCTCGTTCTGCGCGCGGGTGAACTCCGCGAGCTTGCGGGCGAAGTCCGCGTTGACCATCGCCGCCTGCTGCAGCGCGCGCATTGTCGGCGCGTGCTCGCGGTAGAAGCGCCAGTACGCCTCGACGTGGAAGCGGACCGCCGCGGGGTCGGCGAAGTCCGGGCTGTGACCGGCCTGGTCGGCGCTCTCGTCGCCGGCCACCTCCAGGTCCGCCAGCAGTGATTCGAGCAGCTCTTCCTTGCTGGCGAAGTGGTTGTAGAACGATCCGGCCGCCCGGCCGGCCTCCGCCGTGATGTCGGTGATCTTCGTGTTCAGGTAGCCGCGCGTGGCGAACAGCCGCTGCGCCGCGGCCTTCAGCGCGGCCTCGGTCTCCGCCGCCTTCTCCTTGCGCTTCACGGCACCTCCTTGACGGGAGCACGCTAGCAAGTCCATTATGAATCTAGGTTCAGTGAATGGAGATTCAGAAAATGGACATTGTGATCGCGGGCGCGGGCCCGGCGGGGCTCACCCTGGCCATCGACCTCGCCCGGCGCGGCGTCGGCGTGCGGATCGTCGACAAAGCGACCGAGTTCTTCCGCGGCTCCCGTGGCGACGGGCTGCAGCCGCGCACCCTGGAGGTGTTCGACGATCTCGGGGTCATCGACGCCGTGCTGACCGCGGGCCGGGAGATGCCGGCCTTCCGGGTGCACCTGGACGGCGAGTACGTCATGGAGCGCCGGATGGGCGAGCGGCGCGAGCCGACGCCCGACGTGCCCTACCCGAACGGCTGGGTGCTTGGGCAGTCGCAGACGGAGGGCATCCTGCGCGACCGGCTGGCGGAGTTCGGGGTGCGGGTCGAGCTGGGTGCGGAGTTGACCGGCTTCACGCAGGACGGCGCCGGGGTCACGGCGGAGCTGTCGACCGGTGAGACGGTGCGCGCGGACTACCTGGTCGGCGCGGACGGCGGGCGCAGTTTCGTGCGGAAGGCGCTGGGGATCGAGTTCGAGGGCGTCACCGACGAGTCGGTGAAGATGCTGCTCGGCGACGTCGAGGCCGATCTGGACCCGGAGTTCGGCTACTGGTTCGCGCGTGCGGCGGACCCGGGCAGCGGGGTCATGATGAGCCCGCTGCCCGGGATCGGCCTGTTCCAGTTCGGCGCGCCGCTGGGGGAGGCCGACGCGGAACCGACCGCGGAGACCCTCCAGTCCATGTTGGATGGTCTGAACGCGGGGGTGCGCCTGGGGGAGCTGGCGTGGTCGACGGTGTGGCGGCCGAACGTGCGCCTGGCGAAGCGGTTCCGGGAGGGCCGGGTGTTCCTGATCGGCGACGCGGCGCACGTCCACCCGCCGACCGGTGGGCAGGGGCTGAACACGGGCGTGCAGGACGCCTACAACCTGGGCTGGAAGCTGGCCGACGGCTCACCGGAGCTGCTGGACAGCTACGAGACCGAGCGGCGGGCGGTGGCCGAGCGGGTGCTGGGGGTCTCCTCGGAGCTGCTGCGCAGGCACCTGGAAGGCGATGAGCGGGCCCACGAACGCGGTGCGGAGACCCAGCAGCTCGACATCAGCTACCGGGTGACGGACGAGCCGGGCCTCGCGGTGGGGGACCGCGCGCCGGACGCGCCGGTCCTGGACGCCGGCGGCGCGAAGGTCCGCCTGTTCGACCTGTTCCGCGGCCCGCACGCCACGAGGCTGATTTTCGACGCCGACGCACCGGAGGAGCCACACACCTACGTGGTGCTGCGCCCGGGGGTGAAGGCGGCGGGGCGGTACGTCGTGGATGCGGAGGGCTTCGCGTTCTCGGCCTACGACGCGAAGGAGGTGGTCGTGCGGCCGGACGGCTATGTGGGCGCGCTGACCCGCTAGCCGCGGGCGCGCGGTGGGCAGGGCGCGCTGGCCTCGGGCCGGTGGGGGAGCGGTGACTGTCGCGCTGGGCAGGGCGCGATGGTCTCGGGCCGGTGGGGGCGCGGGCGTTGCGGCGGGTGGTGATGGCCGCCGGTCGGCGGGGGCGGGCGTTGCGGCGGGTGGCGAGAGTGCGCTCTTTTCGGGCTGTGCCCGCCCGGGCAGTGCGCGATCCGCGGCGGCCCGCTGACCTCGCGGCTGCCCCG
This sequence comes from Amycolatopsis sp. NPDC006131, assembly GCF_040614175.1. Lineage (NCBI taxonomy): Bacteria > Bacillati > Actinomycetota > Actinomycetes > Pseudonocardiales > Pseudonocardiaceae > Amycolatopsis > Amycolatopsis sp. NPDC006131. Next base: position 19,066 of record NZ_JBEXTX010000017.1, on the reverse strand, counting down.
GTCCGGCAGGTCCGCCGGGCGGCGGGTGGCGAGAGGGCGCTCGTCTCCGCGGGCGGCGCTGCGGGCCTCGCGCGAGGGTCTCGCCTTGGCGGCGGACCGCGGGCCTTGCGGCTGCCCGTCCGGGCAGTGCACGAGCCGCGGGGCCCTCCCGTTGCGAGCGGCGCGGCTGGGCATCGTGCGAGCGATCTGGTTCCGCGGCAATGCCCGTCCGGAGTGAGCTAGCCGCAGACCTTCGCCGCCGCGGTGTGCACGTCCGCCAGCACCGCCCCCCAAGCGGCCCGCGCCGCCGCGCGGCGCCTCAGTTCGCGCTCCGCGATGCGGCCCGCGACGAAACCGACGGCCGGCTCGTCCGTCGCGGCGACCAGCGCCCGCATCCGCTCGGCGGCCACCACCGCGTCCTGGTGGTCGCCCAGCACGTCCTGCAGCCGCTTCGTCGCCTTGATCAGCTCGCGCACCCGCGTGACCTGCTTCTTCCGCGCCGCCGACTTCGCCGTCTCCGCCGCGTACCGCAGGCGCTTCCCGTGGATCCGCAGCTCGTGCAGCTCGTCGTCCGGCGGGTCGGCCGGTAGCGCGGCCACCGCCTTCGTCAGCTTCCGGTACGGCTTCCGCACCACGGCGGCGACGTCGACCGGTCCAGGCTGAGCACCGGGGGTGAGCTGCAGCTCCGTCAGCACCAGCCGCGCCGTCGACCGCAACAGCGCGGCATACCGGGCGCTGCCGAGGCACCGGTTCAGGCGGCGCTTCGCCTTCGACCGCTCCGCCACGAAGATCCGCACCAGCCGCGTGCCCGCCTGCTGGTCGGACTCGTCGAACGACGCGACCGTGGCCCGCAGGTGGTCGATCAGCACGTCGTGGTCACGCACCTCGCCGAGCCCGGCGCCCAGCCACTTCAGCTCGGCCCGCACGTCGTCGCCCGCCGGCCCCAGCAGCTTCAACGCGCTGCGGAGCCGGCGAACGGCGACCCGCATCTGGTGCAGGTCCTCGGGATCGGCCCCGGACCGCGTGCCCGGCTCGTACTTGAGCATCGCGCGCAGCTGACCGTCGATCCGCGCCCGCAGCAGGGCCTCGGGGGTGTCCCGCGGCCCCGCGACCAGCGGTTCGCCGGGCAGACCCAGGTCACCGGCGGTCACGACACGGGATGGCAACGTAGCGGTGCTCACCGGATGAATGATAGGTGAACGAAAATCGCACCCAGGTCAGTTCGCGTGCAGCATCTCGTTCAGCTCGATACCCGCACCGGTCCGCGGAACGGCCTCGACCGCGCCGGTCTCGGAGTTGCGGCGGAACAACGCGCCGGAGATGCCGGACAGCTCACGCGCCTTGACGGTCTTGCCCTCGACCACGACCTTCGTCCCGGCCGTGACGTAGAGCCCGGCCTCGACCACCGAGTCGTCGCCGAGGGAGATGCCGACCCCGCCGTTGGCGCCGATCAGGCAGCGCTCACCCAGCGAGATGACCTCCTTGCCGCCGCCGGACAGTGTGCCCATGATCGACGCGCCGCCGCCGACGTCGGTGCCGTCGCCGACGACCACACCGGCCGAGATGCGGCCCTCGACCATCGACGCGCCGAGCGTGCCCGCGTTGAAGTTGACGAAGCCCTCGTGCATGACGGTGGTGCCGTTGGCCAGGTGCGCGCCGAGGCGCACGCGGTCGGCGTCGCCGATCCGCACCCCGGTGGGCATCACGTAGTCGACCATGCGCGGGAACTTGTCGACGCTGTAGACGGTGACCGGGCCGCGCGCCCGCAGCCGCAGCCGGGTCTGCTCGAAGCCCTCGACCGGGCACGGGCCGTGGTTGGTCCACACGACGTTGGCCAGCAGGCCGAAGATGCCGTCCAGGTTCTGCCCGTGCGGCTGCACCAGGCGGTGCGACAGCAGGTGCAGGCGCAGGTAGATGTCGTGCGCGTCGGCCGGGGCCTGCGCGAGCGTGCCGATGGTGGTGCGGACGGCGACCACCTCGACGCCACGGGCCTCGTCCGGGCCGAGCAGCGCGGCGGCGGCCTCGCCGAGGACCTCGGCGGCCTGCTCGCGGGTCAGCCGCTCGGTTCCGCTGGTGCCGGGCTCACCCAGCTTGGGCTGCGGGAACCAGGTGTCCAGCACGGTCCCGTCGGTGGTGACGGTGGCCAGGCCGACGCCGTGCGCACCGGTGGTCTCGGGGTTGGGGCTCTGCTCGCTCACGGCCCCAACCGTAACTCAGCCGGTCATGAGCTGGGTGTCCACCAGTTGCTTGACCGACCGGAGGCTGTCGGCGATCGCGGTGAGCGCCGTGGTGCACGCGCCGCCCGGCTCGGCGACGGCGTCGCAGTGGCCGCCGCGGTAGTCGCCGATGGCCTTTTCCAGGCCGTTCGCCGCCGCGACCACGTCCGGGTGCTTGGGACCGGCCTGCTCCCGCACCAGGCCGGGGGTGCTGCCCAGCTCGGTGACGTACTTGCCGCAGCCGCGCGGGGTCTGCCCGGCCGGGTCGCGGAAGCAGGTGTCCGCGGTGAGGGCGTTGAGCTTGACCGACAGGGCGTACGGCGTTTCCGCCTGGCCCCCGCCGCCCTTCGGGGTCGGGCCCGCCTCGTTCGAACAGCCGGCCAGCACGAGTGCCAGCGCACCGAGCGTGATCAGGGCCTTCCACGTGCGCATCCGCCCACCGTACGACACCCCCTAGAGTCGGGACATGACGACTCTCGACCTGCACGCCGACCCCGTCGACCTGACCGCCGCGCTGGTGGACGTCCAGAGCGTGTCCGGGCAGGAGGCGGCGCTGGCCGACGCGGTGCAGGCCGCGTTGCTCGCGCAGGCCGGGCACCTGGAGGTGGTGCGCAACGGCGACGCCGTGCTGGCCAGGACGAACCTCGGCAGGCCCGCCCGCGTGGTGCTGGCCGGGCACCTGGACACGGTGCCGGTCAACGAGAACCTGCCGGTGCGCCGCGAGGGTTCCGGCGACGACGAGGTGCTGCACGGGCTCGGCACGGTCGACATGAAGGGCGGCGACGCGGTGTTCCTGCACCTCGCCGCCACCGTCACCGAACCGCGCCACGACGTGACGTTCGTCTTCTACGACAACGAGGAGGTCGAGGCCGTGCGCAACGGTCTCGGCCGGATCGAGCGGGAGATGCCGGAGTGGCTCGCGGGTGACCTGGCGATCGTCGGGGAGCCGTCGAACGCGGTCATCGAGGCAGGCTGCCAGGGCACGATGCGGGTCGAACTGCGCCAGACCGGCAAGCGCGCGCACACCGCGCGGGCCTGGATGGGCGTCAACGCGATCCACGCGCTCGGCGAGCCGCTGCGGCGGCTGGAGGCCTACGAGGCGCGGGTGGTCGACATCGACGGCCTGACCTACCGCGAGGGTCTGCAGGCCGTGCGGATCTCCGGCGGCGTCGCGGGCAACGTCGTGCCGGACGAGGCCGTGCTCGCCGTGAACTTCCGGTTCGCCCCGGACCGCAGCCCGGAACAGGCCGAAAAGCACCTGCGCGAGGTGTTCGACGGCTACGAACTGTCCGTTGTGGACCTCTCGCCGGGCGCGCTGCCCGGGCTGACCGCCCCGGCGACGGCCGAGCTGGTCCAGGCCGCCGGCGGCGCGGTGGCGGCGAAGCTGGGGTGGACGGACGTCGCCCGGTTCGCCGCGCTCGGCATGGCCGCGGTGAACTTCGGTCCCGGGAACCCGACCCTCGCGCACACCCGCGAGGAGCACGTCGCGGCGCGGGAGATCCGGCAGGTCACGCGCGTGCTGCGGGACTTCCTGGGCCAGTAAGCTCGGCGGCGTGACAGGGCCAGAAGTGGACGGAACGTCCGAGTATCCCGAGCACCCGCGGGAGAAGCAGCGGGGGCCGGTCGTGCTGCGCCGCGAGCGCCGCATCGAGCCGACCACCACCGACCAGCGCCTGCTCGACTCGCGCGGGCCCAGCGACTGGGTGCACACCGACCCGTGGCGGGTCATGCGCATCCAGGCCGAGTTCGTCGAGGGCTTCGGCGCGCTGGCCGAGGTGCCGCGCGCGGTCACCGTGTTCGGTTCGGCCCGCACGCCGCGCGACCACCCCGAGTACGAGCTGGGCCGCAAGATCGGCGCGGGCCTGGCGAACGCCGGGTTCGCGGTCATCACCGGTGGCGGGCCGGGCGCGATGGAGGCGGTCAACCGCGGCGCCTCCGAGGCGGGCGGGCTGTCCATCGGGCTGGGCATCGAGCTGCCGTTCGAGCAGGGCCTGAACCCGTGGGTCGATCTCGGGGTGAACTTCCGGTATTTCTTCACCCGCAAGACGATGTTCATCAAGTACGCGCAGGCGTTCATCTGCCTGCCCGGTGGGTTCGGCACACTGGACGAGCTGTTCGAGGCGCTCACCCTGGTCCAGACCAAGAAGGTGACGAAGTTCCCGGTGGTCCTGTTCGGACGGTCCTACTGGGGCGGGCTCTACGACTGGGTCCGGGACTCGGTGCACGCCCAGGGCAAGATCAGTGACAAGGACTTGGCGCTGCTGCACCTCACCGACGACGTCGACGAGGCGGTGGCGATGGTCGAGGAGGCCTACAAGGCCTGGGAGGACACCCACTAAGTGAAGCGAATCTGTGTGTTCTGCGGTTCTTCCGGCGGCGGCGACCCGGTGTACGTGGACGCCGCCACGGCGCTCGGCAAGCTGCTCGCCGAACGCGGCATCGGCCTGGTCTACGGCGGCGCGAGCGTCGGCCTGATGGGCGCGGTGGCTGACGGCGCCCTCGCGGCGGGCGGCGAGGTGATCGGCGTGATCCCGGAGCACCTCAAGCGGGTGGAGATCGCCCACGCGGGCCTGTCGGAGCTCGTGGTGACCGCCGACATGCACGAACGCAAGGCGAAGATGGCCGAGTACGCCGACGCGTTCCTGGCCCTGCCCGGCGGCGCCGGGACGTTGGAGGAGCTGGCCGAGGTCTGGACCTGGGCGCAGCTGGGCCTGCACGAAAAGCCGATCGGCCTGGTCGACGTGCGCGGGTACTACCGCCCGTTCCAGGAGTTCATCGACCACATGGTCACCGAGAAGTTCCTGCGCCCGGAACACCGGGACCTGGTCTTCGTCGACGAGGACCCCGCCGCGCTGCTGGACGCCTTCGCGAAGTACGAGGCTCCCGACATCGCCAAGTGGCAGTGACGCACCCCGGTCGCACATCGTCGAGAATGTGCGACCGGGGTGGGGGTCGCTAGGCGGCCTCCCCAGGCCGCTTGTGGTACTTGTCCACGTACTCCTGCCCCGACAACTCGGCGATCGCGTACATCACCTCATCGGTCACGGCCCGCCGGATCGCCGGCGACGCGTCCAGCCCGTCGTAGCGCGAGAAGTCCAAGGGCTCCCCGAACTCGACGGTGACCTTCGCGAACCGCGGGAACAGCTTGCCGTTGGGCAGCAGCTTCTCCGTCCCGGTCATGGCCACCGGCACGACCTTCGCCCCGGTCGCCAGGGCCAGCGAGCCGACTCCGGTGTGCCCGCGGTGCAGGCGGCCGTCGAGCGAGCGCGTGCCCTCCGGGTAGATGCCGAACACGCCGCCCTCGTCGAGGACCTTGCGGCCGGACTCCAGCGCCGCCAGCCCGGCCTTCGCGTTGCCGCGCTCCACCGGCACGAACCCCACCGCGTCCAGGAACGCGGCCATCAGCCGGCCCTTCAGGCCCTTGCCGGTGAAGTACTCCGCCTTGCCGAGGAACCGCACCCGCCGCGGGCTGACCAGCGCCAGCAGCGTCGTGTCCACGGCCGCGCGGTGGTTGGGCGCGAGGATCACCGGGCCGTACGCGGGAACCCTGTCGACGCCGCGCACCTCCGGCCGGTAGATCAGCTTGACCACCGGTACGGCCAGGAGACGGATCAGCTGGTAAAGCACGGGTTCCTCCAGTTCGTCGTCAATCCCAGCATGGCACGATCGGCGGTCATGGACACCGGCTGGTTCGCCCTGCGCACGTGGCAGGAGCCCGATTTCGACCCCGCTGACCTGGTACGGGCGAAAGCGGGCCGCACCGTGTCGGTGGTGCTGCCCGCGCTCGACGAGGAGAAGACGGTCGGCGAGGTGGTCGCGTCGGTGCGGCCGCTGGTCGGCACCCTCGTCGACGAGCTGGTGGTCGTCGACTCCGGTTCCACCGACGCGACGATCGAGGTCGCGGCGGAGGCGGGCGCGCGGGTCGTGCGCCGCGAGGACGTGCTGCCGCACCTCGAACCGCTGCCCGGCAAGGGCGAGGTGCTGTGGCGGTCACTGGCGGCGACCACCGGTGACCTCGTCGTGTTCCTCGACTCCGACCTCGTCGACCCCGACCCCGGGTTCGTGCCCGCGCTGCTCGGCCCGCTGCTGCTGGCCGAGGGCGTGCACTTGGTCAAGGGGTTCTACCGGCGGCCGCTGCGGGTCGAGTCCGCCGAGGCCGGGCACGGCGGCGGGCGGGTGACCGAGCTGCTCGCGCGCCCGGTGCTGTCCGCGCTGCGGCCCGCGTTGTCGGCGGTGGTCCAGCCGCTCGGCGGCGAGTACGCGGCCACGCGCGAGTTCCTCGAGTCGGTGCCGTTCGCGGCCGGGTACGGGGTGGAGATCGGGTTGCTGCTCGACGCCGAGGCCCGCTACGGCATGGCCGGGCTCGCGCAGGTCAACCTGGGTGTCCGGAAGCACCGGAACCGGTCGCTGCTGCAGCTGGGCGTCATGGCGCGGCAGATCCTCGGCACGGCGCTGGCTCGCTGCGGGGTCGACGCGGGCGGCTCGGGGACGCTGACGCAGTTCGTGGCCGAGGCCGGGGCGTGGGTGCCGCGGGAGTCGGACGTCCTGGTCGCCGACCGGCCGCCGATGCGCGAGGTGCGCTCGGGGGACGAACCCCGCCCGGGTGTGTCACGATTCTGACGTGACGACCGCCCTGATCTACCTCGTGATCATGCTGCTCGTGGCGGCTGTGGTGTTCCTGCTGGCCGCCGTCGTGTTCGGTCGCGGCGAGGAGCTGGCCCCGCTGCCGCCGGGCAGCTCGCCGACGCGCCTGCCGGTGCGGGACATCACCGGCGAGGACGTGCAGAAGGTGCGCTTCCAGCTCGTGCTGCGCGGGTACAAGATGTCCGAAGTGGACTGGGTGGTGCGGCGGCTGGGCGCCGAGATCGACGAGCTCCGCGCCAGGGTGGCCGAGCTCGAGGCGGAACGGCAGACCTCGGGATGATCGACCTGGTCCTGTCCGTGGACGTGCACGCGAGCGCGGGCACGACGTGGCTCGCGCTGACCGACTGGGAGCGGCAGCACGAGTGGATGCTCGGCACGCACGTCGAAGTCGTCGAGGGCGACGGCCGCAGCGTCGGGTCGAAGCTGAGCGCGTTCACCGGGGTGCGCGGGGTCGGCGTCACCGACCCGATGGTGATCACCAGCTGGGAGCCGCCGGTGCGGTGCACGGTCCGGCACCTGGGCAGCGTCGTCAAGGGCACCGGCGCCTTCCACGTGCACGCGAAGGGCGCGCACTCCTCGACGTTCGTGTGGTCGGAGAGCCTGGTGCCGCCGCTCGGGCCCGCGGGGCAGCTGGGCTGGCCGGTGGTGAAGCCCGCGTTCGTGATCGGGCTGCGGTACTCGTTGAAACGGTTCGCGAAGTTCGCGGAGAGCTATTCGGTGGGGCAGGTATGACGGAGTCGATCGGCGCCGACGGGGTGTCGCGGTGCCCGTGGGGGAACTCGGCCCCGGACTACGCCGAGTACCACGACACGGAGTGGGGCGTGCCGCTGCGCGGGCAGGACGCCCTGTACGAGCGGCTGTGCCTGGAGGCGTTCCAGTCCGGGCTGTCGTGGATCACGATCCTGCGCAAGCGGGAGGGCTTCCGGAACGCGTTCGCCGGTTTCGTGCCGGAGAAGGTGGCCGAGTTCGGTGACGACGACGTCGAGCGCCTGATGGCGGACGCGTCGATCGTGCGGAACCGGGCGAAGATCCTGGCGGCGATCACGAACGCCCGCGCGATCACCATGCTGGACCAGCCGCTGGACGACCTGCTGTGGTCGTTCGCGCCGACGGGGGAGCGGCCCCGCCCGCGCACGATGGCGGACGTCCCGGCCATCACGCCCGAGTCGACGGCGATGGCGAAGGCGCTGAAGAAGCGCGGGTTCGCATTCGTCGGCCCGACGACGTGCTACGCGCTGATGCAGGCCACCGGCATGGTCGACGACCACCTGGTGACCTGCTTCCGCGCGTCCTGACCTACTTGCCCTGGAAGTCCGGCTTGCGCTTGGCGACGAACGCCTCCACCGCCTCGCGGTGGTCGGCCGTAGAGCCGAGCACCGTCTGCGCCGCGTCCTCGGCGGCCAGCGCGTCCTCCAGCGAGCCCTCCGCGGCCACGGTCAGCACCTGCTTGATCTTCGCGTAGCTGACCGTCGGCCCGGCGGCGAGCTTCGCGGCGAGCGCCTGCGCCCGGCCGGCCAGCTCCTCGTCCGGCACGACCTCGGTGACCAGGCCCAGCGACAGCGCCTCCTCGGCGCCGACCGTGCGCGCGAGCAGCATCAGCTCGGCCGCCCGGCCGTAGCCGACCAGCCGCTGCAGCGTCCACGACGCGCCCGAGTCCGGGCCGAGCCCGACGTTGGCGAACGCCATCAGGAAGTTCGCCGACGACGCGGCGATGCGCAGGTCCGCGGCGTAGGCGAAAGCCGCTCCCGCGCCGGCGGCGGGCCCGTTCACCGCGGCGATCACCGGCTTCGGCATCTCCACGATGGCCCGGACGATCGGGTTGTAGTGGTCCTGCACGGTCCGCAGCGGCGCCGGGTCGCCCGCCTGCAGCAGCCCGACGTGCTCCTTGAGGTCCTGGCCCGCGCAGAACGCCTTGCCCGCGCCGGTCAGCACGACCGCACGCACCGCGGGGTCCGCCGAAGCCTCGCGCAACGCGGCCAGCAGGCGCTCCTTCAGCTCGACGGTGAGCGAGTTGTAGGCCTTGGGGCGGTTCAACGTCACGGTGCGCACGCCGTCGGCGTCGGCGGTGAGCAGCACGTCCTCGGTGGTCACCGGAGGGCCTCCTGAAATCTCGGGTGAGGGGCGATACCAGCACCTAAGCAAACACGAAAAGATCGGTCCGCGTTCGCGCGCCCATCCTGATGAGGGAGAATGGGGCCTGACCCGGTTGGCTTGAAGAGCGCGACCCGGGCGCGCCGGTTGATACGGAGGGAGCACGCTATGGCGGCCATGAAGCCCCGGACCGGAGATGGTCCCCTCGAGGTGACTAAGGAGGGGCGGGGCCTCGTGATGCGCGTTCCGCTCGAGGGCGGTGGGCGACTTGTCGTCGAGCTGTCGGCCGAAGAGGCCAAGGACCTGGGGGTTGCCCTGCAGGAGGCCACCAGCTGACCCGCTCCCGTTCCGTCGTCAACGGCTGACGTCACGCGCGGCCGCAGTCCCTTGAGTTCCAGGAGGTCGCCAGATGGCGCGGTTCCCCCTGCCGTCCGTTCCCACCCGGCTGATCGACGTCGAGGTCGCCGACGGCCGCCGTCGAGGCGCCGACCTGGCCGTCCTGGTCCCCGCTGGTGCGGACGCGCCGGTCGCCGGAGTCGAGCACACCGGCAAGGCCGGTGAGGTCCGCCGGCTCCCCGGCGGGGACGTGCGCTGGCTGGTGGGGATCGGCGAGGGCGGGCCCGCGCACTGGCGCGCCGCGGGCGCGGCCCTCGCCAGGGAGGCCGCGGACGTCAAGGCGGTGCAGGTCGAACTGGGTGCCGACGTCACCGGCGAGCAGGTCGCGGAGCTGACCCTGGGGGCGCTGCTCGGCGGGTACCGGTTCAAGGTCAGCGGCGACGCGGAGCAGCCCGCGCTGCGCACGCTGCGCCTGGTCACGGCCGACACTGGTCACCAGCGGGTCGTCGAGCGCGCGCGGGTGCTGGCCGGCGCGTCGGCGCTGGCCAGGGACCTGGCGAACACGCCGTCCAACGTCAAGAACCCGGAGTGGCTGGCCGACACCGCCGCGCGACTGGCCGGCGAGGTGCCAGGCCTGAGCGCCACGATCCGGGACGAGCAGTGGCTGGCCGCGCAGGGCTTCGGCGGGGTGCTCGCGGTCGGCGGGGGCTCGGCGAGCCCGCCGCGGCTGATCGAGCTGACGTACCGGCCGCGTGGCGCGGTCCGTCACCTGCTGCTGGTCGGCAAGGGCATCACGTTCGACACCGGTGGCCTGTCGATCAAACCGGCCGACGGGATGCACCTGATGCGCACCGACATGGCCGGCGGTGGCGCCGTCATCGCGGCCACGCTGGCGATCGCCTCGCTGCGGCTGCCGGTGCGGGTCACGGCGCTGGTCCCGGCGGCGGAGAACCACGTGTCCGGCTCGTCGTACCGGCCGGGCGACGTGGTGCGGCACTACGGCGGGCGGACCACCGAGGTGTCCAACACCGACGCCGAGGGTCGCATGGTCATGGCGGACGCGCTGGCCTACGGGATCCGGCGGTTCAGCCCGGACGCGGTGGTGGACGTGGCGACCCTGACCGGCGCGATGAAGGTCGCGCTGGGCCTGCGGACCGGCGGGCTGTTCGCCACGGACGACAAGCTGGCCGACGAGATCCGCGAGGCGGGCGCGAGCGTCGGGGAGGCGTGGTGGCGGATGCCGCTGCTGGACGCCCACGCCGACGCGGTGCGCGGCGAGCTCGCCGACGTGAAGCAGGCGCCCGGCGGGCCGGGCGGCATCACGGCGGCGCTGTTCCTGCGCGAGTTCACCGAGGGCCTGCCGTGGGCGCACCTGGACATCGCGGGCCCGGCCAGGGCCGAAAAGCCCTACGCGGAGGTCGTCCCGGGTGCGACGGGTTTCGCGGCGCGGACGCTGGTGGCGTTCGCGGAGGCGTTCGGCTCGGATCAGGCGTAGTTCCGGGCGCGACGGTGTGGCTGCCCTGCGGGGACAGTGGCTCCACCACCCCGGCGGGTGGCGCGGGTCTGAAGCGCGGCGGCACTACTCCCGGCCCCGGTACCGGCCAGGCGTAGTTCCGGGCGTTCCACCATCGGGGGCCGAGCCGTGTCCGGCGTCAGGCGTAGCGCGTGCCGGTCGTGCGCACGTAGTCGCGGAAGGCGGCCACCGCTGGGGTCGGTTCCTCGCCTGCTCGCCAGGTCAGCCCGATCGTGCGGCTGACCCGCGGCGACAGTGGCACCTCCACCACCCCGGCCGGCGGCGCGGGCCCGAACCGCGGCAGCAGCGCCACCCCCAGCCCCGCGGCGACCAGGCCCCGCGCGGTGTCCGACTCCTGGCTCTCGAACGCGATCTTCGGCTCGAACCCGGCCGCCGCGCACAGATCGTCGATGATCTGCCGCAGCCCATAGCCGTGTTCGAGCGTCACGAACGGCTCCTCGGCCAGCTCCTCGACCCGGATGCGGCGCCGCCGGGCCAGCGGGTGCGCCTCCGGCACCGACAGCAGCAGGTCCTGCTCCGACAACGCGAAGCTGTCCAGCGCCGCGGTGTCCGGCAGCGGAGCCACCAGCGCCAGGTCCAGCTCACCGTCCGCGAGCCGGTCCAGCACGTGCTGCCGCGAGCCCTGGACCAGCGAAAACCGCACGCCGGGGTGGTCGGCGCGGAAGTCGCGCAGCAGCGAGGGGACCAGCCACCGGCCCAGCAGGTGCAGGAACCCGAGCACGACGTGCCCGCTGTCCGGCGAGATCTCCTCCCGCGTCTGCCGCACCCCCGTCTCGACTGCAGCGAGCGCGCGGGCCGCCGTCGCCGCGAGGATTTCGCCCGCTCGCGTGAGCCGGACGCCGCGCCCGTCCGGCCGGGTCAGCGGCGCGCCGACGACCTCGGACAACCCGGCCAGGCGGCGGCTCACCGTCGGCTGCGGGATGCCCAGCCGCTCCGCCGCGCGGGTGATGTTGCGCGTTTCACGCAGGGCCGCCAGCAGGGCCAGGCTGGGCGCGAGCTTCGCAGCCAGCCGCTGGTCAGACGCTTCCGCCGGGCTTTCATACGTCACGGTATGAATTGTGCCAGTTCCACGCATTGGAAGTATTTTTTAGCGCGGCTTACTTTCAAGGCGTGTCAGTCGATGTGCTCGCCCCGGCCCGCCCGGCAACGCGCCGGGTGAAGCTCGCGGTCGCCGCTGCCGGGATTTCGTCGTTCGCCCTGCTCTACGCGCCGCAGCCGGTCCTGCCGCAGCTCGCCGCGCAGTACCAGCTCGACCCCGGTTCGGCGTCGCTGGCGGTGTCGGTGGCGACCGGGGCGCTGGCGATCGCGGTGCTGCCGATCGCGGCGTTGTCGGAGATCGTCGGGCGGCGGCCGATCATCGTCGCGTCGGTGATGTTGTCGGTCGTGCTCGGCCTGCTGATGCCGTTCGCGCCCTCGTACCCGGTGCTGCTCGCGTTGCGGGCATTGCAGGGGATCGCGATCGCCGGGTTCCCCGGGGTGGCCTCGGCGTACCTGGTCGAGCAGCTCGGCAAGACCGGGGTGGCCGCGGCGGTCGGGGCGATGATCGCGGGCAACACGGTGGGCGGCATGGTCGGCAGGCTGTCGGCCGGGTTCAGCGCGGAGGCCCTCGGCTGGCACGGCGCGCTGGCCGTGGTCGCGGGGGTGGCGCTGGTGTGCAGCGCGATCACGGTGTTGTCGTTGCCTGCGGGCGCGCGGCCGAGCGGTTCGGGGTTGCGGTTGCGGGACGTGCTGACCGGCGTCGGGACCGCGTTGCGGCGGCCGGTGCTGCTGGCCCAGTACGGGGTGGCGCTGCTCGCGATGGGCGCCTTCGTGGCGATGTACAACGCGGCGGGGTTCCGGCTGACCGGGGAGCTCGGGTTGTCGCCGGCGGTCGCTTCGCTGGTGTTCCTGGCCTACGCGGTGGGCTCGGTGTCGTCGTCGAACGCGGGCAGGCTGGTCGCCCGGTTCGGCCGGCCGCGCGCGGTGCTCGGTGGGCTGGCCGTGATGGCGACCGGGATCCTGCTCACCCTGCCCGACTCGCTGCCGCTGGTGGTGCTCGGTTTCGTGGTGCTCACCGGCGGTTTCTTCGCCGCGCACGCGGTCGCCAACGGCTGGGCCGCGGCGGAGGCCCCGGAGGGGGCGCGGGGGCAGGCGTCCGGGATGTACACGCTGGCCTACTACCTGGGCAGCAGCGTCGGCGGCACGGCCGGGAGCGTGATCTTCGGGCGGTTCGGCTGGAGCTGGCTGGTCGGGGCCGCGGTGGTGTGGCTGGCACTGGCGGGCGCCGCTGTGGTCGGGCTGCGGGTGCGTACCGCGCGGGTGGCTGCGGTCTAGGGCGGCCAGCGCAGCGCGCGTGGGCGGCGGGGCCCGGCGGACAGTGGGTCGTGGTTGGGGCCGCGTTGCTGTGGCTGGCACTGGCCGCCGCTGCGGTGACCGGCCTCCGGGCGCACATGGCGCGGCGGGTGGCCTCGGCCTAAGAGCCGGGCGCCGCAAGGATCAGCCTTCGCGCAGCCGCTGCCCGCCGGGCGGCGATCCCGGCCTGATCGCAGCCCTCAGCCCTCCAGCAGGAAGTACTCGTTCCCGAATGGGTCGGTGAACCACGTCGCCTTCGTGCCCCATGGCATGGCTTGCGGTTGCCCCGCGAAGCGCACACCCCGGGCGGACATCTCGGCCTGCGTGGCGGCCACGTCGGGCGTCATCACCGTGATCCCGGTGCCGCCCGGGACCAGCTCCCGCGCGTAGACCTCCGGCTGCCCCAGCACGATCGACGTCACCGCGCCCGGCGGCGCCACGCTCAGGAACCGGTGCACCGGCCCGAACCGCAGGTCCTCCCGCTTCTCCCACCCCAGCGTGCCCACGTAGAAGCGCAGCGCCTCTTCCTGGTCGCCGACCAGGATCGTGGCCGAGTGCAGGTGCGTGATCACCCTCCGGACGCTACGGCGGCGCTCTCACCGGTGTCTTCTCCGTTCTTGCGCATCGGCCGAGGCGAGCGCCGGCAGGGCGATCAGCACCGGCGGCGACCAGTCCTGCCCCAGGTCCAGGTGCACGTCCCGCTGGTGCACCGGCGCCTCCGCCGACACCCGCACCGCCCGGGGACACGCGCCGGCCACGGTGCGGCCCGGGAGTAGCTGCGCCGTCGCGCCGCCGCCGCTGGGCAGCGCCGACGACATCACCCAGTACGTGCCCGCCGGGACCCCGGTGAGCAGGAAGTCACCGGGTTCGGCGAGCAGGGTGCCGCTGACCGGGAACCCGCGCGCGGCGCGCTTGGGGAACAGCCCGACGTACACGGCCGGGTCCGGCCCCAGCGCCACCTGCGCGGCCGGGCTCAGCCGGACCGTGCCCATCACCGTGCCGCCGCCCGCGCCCGGGGACGACATCGGCCGCGGCGGCGAGTCGGCGAGCACGTCCGGCAGCCGCCGGAACTCGACCGGCGTGGTGCCCACCGCGGCGGTGAACCGGGAGGTGAACGTGCCGACCGCGGAGAACCCCACCGCGTTGCAGATGTCGATGATCCGCTCGTCGGTCTGCAGGAGCAGCTGTTTGGTCCGCTCGAACCGGCGCGCGGTCAGGTACTGGCACGGCGGCATGCCCAGCTCCCGCGTGAACGTGCGGGCCAGGTGGAACGGGCTGTAGCCGACGTGGTCGGCGACGTCCCCCAGCCCCAACGGCTCCTCGGCGTGCGTGGTGATGAACCGCGCGGCGCTCAGGACTGCCTCGCGCATGACGACCCCCTCGTCGATCCGGACATTTCCCGCGTGAGGAGATCCTGCACCAGGGGTACGACGATTTCGAGGGGCGTCACACCGCGCCAGCGGCCCGCGACACAGCGCTGACCAGCGATGATCACTGCACCGCGGCGACCAGCAACCCCCCGCCGACCGGCAGCAGCGCCGGCACCAGCCGCTCGTCCTCGCGGATGGCCCGCGCCAGCTCGCGCGCCGCGAGCACCCCGGGCTCCCGCCGCTCGCCGCGGGCCGCGTCGGTCACGCCGTGGAACGCGATCACCCCGCCGGGCCGCAGCAGCTGGACGCCGTGCTCGTAGTAACGCGGGTACTCGGCACGCGCCGCGTCGACGAACACCAGGTCGTAGCCGCCGCTGGTGAGGCGCGGCAGCACGTCCAGCGCCCGGCCCATGATCAGCCGCGTGCGGCCGGGCGGGTACCCGGCCTCGCGGAAGGTGCGGCGCGCGGCCTGGTGGTGCTCCGGCTCGATGTCGATCGAGGTGAGGACCCCGTCCGGGGCCATTCCGCGCAGCAGGTAGAGCCCGCTGACCCCGATGCCGGTGCCGATCTCGACCACCGCGCGCGCCCGCAGGCTCGTCGCCAGGAAGCACAGCGCCGCGCCGGTGGCCGGTCCGAGCGCCGCGCAGCCCAGTTCCGCCGAGCGCGCCCGCGCGGCGAGCAGCGCGGCGTCCGCCGGGTGGTCGGGCAGGTAGCCCTCGGCGTGGTCGCCGCCACTCGCCGCGAGCGTCTCGGAGGTCACGCGGCAAAGGTTAGCGCTGGTCGTCGCCAAACCCGTGGAAGACGTGCACACTTCTCTCAGGCGGCTCTCAGTCTCGTCTCACTACCCACATAAGGAGAGGGGCCAAGCTGGGTCTCAACGGGCGCCAGGGGGTTCCCGGGAACACAGTGCGGATGGCCCGCGTTGGACAGATCAGTTGGGAGAACAGCCTGATGGAGGTGCCGTCCCCCACGATGCAGAACAGCCTGGAGAACGAGCAGGTCGAGGGCCGCCCGGTCACCGTCGACGAGTCCGCGTGGACTCCGCCGTCGTGGGACGAGGTCGTCCGCGAGCACGGCGACCGCGTCTACCGGCTGGCGTACCGGTTGACCGGCAACACCCACGACGCCGAGGACCTCACCCAGGAGACGTTCATCCGGGTGTTCCGCTCGCTGGCCTCCTACAAGCCGGGCACTTTCGAGGGCTGGCTGCACCGCATCACCACGAACCTGTTCCTGGACATGGCGCGCCGCCGCTCGCGGGTGCGCATGGAGGGGCTGCCCGAGGACACCGACAGAATCGTCGGTGACGACCCGAGCCCCGAGCAGGTGTACAGCGACACGCACCTGGACCCGGACCTGCAGGCCGCGCTCGACGAGCTGCCGCCGGAGTTCCGCGCCGCCGTGGTGCTGTGCGACGTCGAAGGACTTTCCTACGAGGAGATCGGTGCGACGCTCGGCGTGAAGCTGGGCACCGTGCGCAGCCGGATCCACCGCGGCCGGCAGGCGTTGCGTGCCTCGCTCGAACGGCGCCGGGCGGCCAAGGAGGAATCCGTGGGGGTTTCCGCATGAGCGAACTGCGAGGCTGGGGCCTGCCCGAGTCTCACCTGCTTCCCGACGCCGTCGTCGCCTTCGTGGACGGCGAGATGAGCCTGGGCGCCCACGAGCGTGCCGCGTCGCACGTCGCCCGGTGCCCGATCTGCGCCGCCGAGGTGACGTCGCAGCGCCAGGTGCGTGCGGCGGTCCGGCGCGCGGAAGCACCCTCGATGCCGGCCAGCCTGCTGGCGAGCCTGCGCAACATCCCGCAGGACACCGACCTGCCGACCAGTCCCGACAACCTCGCCGTCACCGAGGACGGCCAGCTGGTCGCCATCCAGCGGCCCGACCGCGTCGCCGGTCTCCGGTCGTCCCCTTTTGGTTCGTCGGCGCCGCTCGGGTCGAGCGCGCCCCTCGGTAGTGGTTCCGCCGTTCTGGGCGGTCAGCGTCACCCCTCGGTGCGGCGCCGTGTCGCGCAGGGCGCCGGGGTGGCCGTGTCCGGCCTGGTCCTGAGCGCGCTCGCGCTGGTCGTGACCTCGTCGACCGGCGATCCCACGCAGGCCAACCCGGAGCCGGGCCAGGCGCCCGCGCCCGGTGTGCTGCGTGCGCAGCTCGGTGGCGAGCCGAGCGTGCCCGCCACCACCACGACGACCACGACTCCCGCCCCCGTGGCCAGTCGCTGACGCGCCCTTCACCGTCCGCGGGGGAGAATCGGTGGCGTAGGGTCGCGCCGACAGCACGACGAGCCATCCACCCGGGGAACGATGAGTCAGCCGAATCCACCACAGGACAGCGCAGGCGCGGAACCGCGGCTGGCGCCCCGCCCGCTGGACCGGCCGCCGGTGGATCCCGCGGAAGCCGGCGCGTTCGGCCGCCCGCACGGCGTGGACGGTGCCTTCGACAAGCTCTACACCCCCGGCACACGCAACGGCGACAAGATCGTCGCTGCGCCGCCCGCGCCGGAGTCGCTGGCCGAGGCCTTCGGCCGCCCGCCCGGCGCGGAGGACGTGCGGCTGCAGCGCCCCGCCGGGGACAACGGCAGGCAGCCGGGCGGTGATCCGGAGCCGCCGCTGTGGTCCCGCATGACCGACCCGTGGCGTGACCCGGGTTCGGCCGCGGTGCTGTCCCGCCCGGCGCTCGATCCCGACGACGAGGACGACGAGGACGCCGACCGTCCGCGCAGCGCCCAGCTGTCGTTGCCCGAGCTGTTGTTCGGCCGCCGCGTGAAGCCGGTCGCGCTGGGTCTGCTCGGGGTGGTGTGCCTGCTCATCGGCGCCGTCGGCGGCCTGATCGGCTGGTGGCTCGGCGGTGCGGGCGACTCGCTGACCGGGTCGGCGACGATCTCCGAGGCCGAGGCGGGCAAGGAACGCGCGCCCGGTTCGATCGCCGACATCGCGCAGCGGGTGGCGCCCGCAGTCATTTCGATCGAGGTGAAGTCCGGTCAGTCCGGCAGCGTCGGCTCCGGCGTGATGATCGACCCGCAGGGTTACGCGATCACTAACAACCACGTCATCTCGCTGGCCACCAGCGATCCGCAGGCGAAGATCACCGCGGTGTTCACGGACGGCACCCGCACCGAGGCGCGGGTGGTCGGGACGGATCCGAAGACGGACCTGGCCGTGATCAAGGTGGCGGTGTCGAACCCGACGGTGCTGCAGATCGGCGACCCGGCCGGCCTCGAACCGGGTGATTCGGTGATCGCCGTGGGGTCGCCGCTGGGCCTGGAGAACACCGTGACCTCGGGCATCGTGAGCGCGCTGCACCGGCCGGTGACGGCGGCCGGTGAGAACGGCGAGCCGCCGGTCACGTACGACGCGATTCAGACCGACGCGCCCATCAACCGTGGCAACTCGGGCGGCGCGCTGGTCGACTCGACGGGCGCATTGGTGGGCATCAACTCGTCGATCCGCACGGACGGCGGGGCGGACGGTTCGGGCGGCAGCATCGGCATCGGATTCGCCATCCCGGCCGACGACGCGATCAAGATCGCGCGGACGCTCATCAGCAGTGGCCAGGTCAAGCACGCCGACATCGGGGTGAACGCGGCGTCGGTTGCGGCGGAGACGTCGGAGGGCGCGCAGGTGCTGAACGTCGCCGACGGCGGTCCGGCCGCGCGGGCGGGCATCGCGGAGGGCGACGTCATCACCAAGCTCGGCGACCGCTTGGTCCGCAACGCGGCGGAGCTGACGGTGGCGGTGCGGCAGCACGAGATCGGCGAGACGGTGCCCGTGCAGCTGGTCCGGCAGGGGCGGACGCTGATGGTCGACGTGACGCTCGGCTCGGACTGACCGCCGGATGGACGAGACGTGAACTCCGCGCGCGGGATCCGAACAGGCCGGTCGGCGGGGTAATCTGAGGTAGCTGGAGCCGTGTGAGGCGGAGGTTCGCGAATGTTCGAAAGCGTTGGCTGGGGCGAGATCCTCGTCCTGATCGTCGCGGGCCTGTTCATCCTCGGCCCGGAGCGCCTGCCCGAGGCGGCGGCCTGGCTGGGCCGGAGCGTGCGGAAGGTGCGCGATTTCGCGACCGGCGCCCGGCAGCAGCTCAAGGACGAGATGGGCTCGGACTTCGAGCAGTTCCAGAAGCCGCTGGAGGACCTGCGGCAGCTGCGCAATTTCGACCCGCGCCGGGCGGTCACCCAGCACCTCTTCGACGGTGACCCGGACCCGCTCGGGATCAACGGCCTGTCCGGCGGCAGCGTGAAACCGAACGGCTACCCCGCCACGACGACCACCCCGGCCGCGAAGCCGGACCCAGAACCACTCAAACCAGGCGAAAAGCCGCCCACAGACCCAGACGCCACCTGAGAAGAGGGCCACCCCAGGAGGGGTGGCCCATTTTTTCTGGCACAACCGCGAAACCGGCAACGCAACGGCACTGGCCACCCCGGCAGGGGCGGCCCTTCTCACTTCGAATCCGCAAGCCGGCAACGCAAGAAGACCGACTACCCCAACCAGACCTCCCCCGCCCCCGATCCACAGCCGATCTTTAGTCGCCGACCAGGCTTGTCAAGGCACGCTTTCCCGCCTTGACAA
>NZ_JBEXTX010000016.1:0-91007 GCF_040614175.1 Amycolatopsis sp. NPDC006131 | reverse complement strand
GGCGGGAAAGCGTGCCTTGACCCCGCTGATCGGCGACTAAAGATCGGCTGTGGATCGGGGGCGGGGGAGGTCTGGTTGGGGTAGTCGCTTGCTTTTCGTTGCCGGGCGGCGGTTGTGGGGGTGTGCTTGGAATGCATCTGGTTGAGTGAGTTTGGGGTGCGTGCGGATGACGTGGTCACGCTGCGCGATCCCGGTCGTCAAGATCTTGATCAACGGGCGAAGGCCTTGTTCATCAGATGCGGGTCTCAAGTCCGCAATCGAATTCGCCACGTGAGCGTTGGAAACCGTCGTCTTCGGGTGCCGAGTGGTGGGAGATCAACACGGCGGGTACGCATTTTCCTGACAGGTCCACCGAGGCCAGGAGGTAGGGAGATGTTAGGCAAATTCGCCCGGATCATCGCTGTGGCGGTGGCCGGCAGCGTGCTGGCGGTGTCCGGGGCAGGCGTCGCCGCGGCTGGGGGCAAGGGGACGTCCAGCACGCAGGCCGCCGCGGAACAGGTCCTCCAGCTGCGTGACCAGCTCGCCAGGGCGGCCTACGCCGGAGACGTGCCGGCCACCCAGCGTTCGCTCGGCCAGATGAGCCCGGTGCTCGGCGACCTCGCCGCGGGGCAGAAGTACACCATCCAGTCCGACGCGCAACAGGCCGCCGCCACCGGCAACGACTACGCCGCCGAGGCGAGCCGCATCCTGGCCGATCCCTCGAAGGCGGGCGAGGTCCGCCAGTTGCCTCCGGTGCCGGACATCCCGGACCTGCCGCCGCCGCTGAACATCGTCAGCAACCTGCTCAAGAACCTGCTCAAGACAGTGACGGGCCTGCTCGCGTCGCTGCTCGGCTCCGCTCCGCCGCTCCCGGTTCCGGTGCCGGTTCCGGTGGCCTGACAAGCAATCCGGCAGGGGGGACCGGGATCCGATGTGGACGTCCACATCGGATCCCGGTCTTTTTACGCCCGCAGTCCGACTCGCAGCGCGCCGGCCGCCTCCGAGGTCGCCTCCCGGAACCGCCTGCCGACGCCGAGGAAGTTGACGTAACCGTGGATCAGGTCGCGCTGGCGGCTCAACGTGACCGGCACACCCGCGTCCCGCAGCTTGGCCGCGTACTCCTCGCCCTCGTCGCGCAACGGGTCGAACCCGGCGGTGGCGATGTAGGCAGGCGGCAGCCCGGTGAAGTCCTCGGTGAGCAGCGGCGACAACCGCGGATCGGTGCGGTCCACGCCCGCCGGCGCGTAGTGGTCGATGAACCACGTCATGTCGGTGTCGGTGAGGAAGAAGCCGCTGCCGAAGATGTCCCGCGACCGGCGCCGCGTGCTCGCGTCCACGCCGGGGTAGAGCAGCAGCTGGAACGCCGGCGCCGGGCCGCCTCGCGCGGTCGTCACCTGGGCGGTCACCGCCGAGAGGTTGCCGCCCGCGCTGTCCCCGCCCACCGCGATCCGGTCCGGGTCCACGCCCAGGTCGGCCGCCTTCGCGTGGGCGTAGTCGAACGCGGCGACGGCGTCCTCGGGCGCCGCCGGGAACGGGTGCTCGGGCGCGAGCCGGTACTCGACCGACAACACCCGCACGCCCGCGTGCTTGGCGAAGTAACGCGCGGTGTTGTCGTGGCTCGCGCGGCTGCCCACCACCCAGCCGCCGCCGTGGAAGAACACCAGCAGCGGCGACGGCGACGGCAGCCCGTCCGGCACGTAGAGCGTCGCCGGGAGCGGGCCGTGCTCGGCCGGGATCACGATCTCCTGCGTGCGCACCGGCTCGATCGGCTTGCCGCTGACCAGGGGGCCCGAGTCGATGATCCGCTGTCGCGCGACTTCTGGCGTGCCCGCGCTCATGGTGACCCGGTTCAGCTGCTGGAGCCGGAGCAGCAGCTGGGCGTCCAGCGCCAGCTCCTGCCCGTCCAGCCGGATCGGCCGCCCGGCGATCAACCGGCGCAGGGGCTCCGGGAGCCCGAAGATCAGTTGAGCCGCGACGGCTTCGGCGCGGCTCCGCAGTGAGGTCGCCATGGGGACAGAGGTTACTCACGGGTAGGCGAGTTGGGTAGGTGTGACGGCCGCCTCCGTCCCAAATGCTGGTCCTCCACTTAGGTGGAGGGGTTAGCCTCGAACGCGTGACTAGTGCGGCGGTCAACGTGGTCGGTATCGGCGGTTCCCTGCGCCCGGGCTCCCAGTCCGAGCGCGCCATGCGCATCGCGCTGGACAGCGCGGCCGCGGCCGGGGCCGAAACGCTCGCCCTGACCGGCGACGACCTGGTGCTGCCGTTCTACGACTCCGCGATCACCGAGCGCACCCCCCAGGCGGTGCGCCTGGTCGAGGCGATCCGCCGGGCCGACGGGCTGGTCATCGTCTCGCCCGGCTACCACGGCGCGTTGTCCGGGCTGATCAAGAACGCCCTGGACTACGTGGAGGACCTGCGGCCCGACGAGCGCCCCTACCTGGACGGCCGCGCGGTCGGGCTCGCCGCGGTCGCCTACGGCTGGCAGGCCGCGGTGACCACCCTCGACCAGCTGCGCACCATCACCCACGCCCTGCGCGGGTGGCCGACGCCACTCGGCGGGTCGATCAACTCCGCCGAGGTCAAGTTCGACGAGGTCGGCGGCGCTTCCGAGGAGAAGGCCGTGCGGACGCTGCAGCTGATCGGGCGGCAGGTCGTGGACTTCGCCCGCCGCCGCTAGAGGATTCGTCCTCCCGGCCACGGGGTATCCACCCGCTGACACCTGCCGTCGGCGGAGGAGAACACGTGGAACCGGTCTACACAGCGGTCGCGACCGCCCGCGGTGACGGTCGGAACGGGGAGGTCACCTCCTCCGACGGCGTCATCGACGAACGCCTGGCCGTGCCGAAGGAGATGGGCGGGCCGGGCGGCGAGATGACCAACCCGGAGCAGCTGTTCGCCGCGGGCTACGCCGCCTGCTTCCACAGCGCCCTGCAGCTCGTGGCGCGCAAGGCCGACGTGGGGGTGGACTCCTCCGCCGTCACCGCCGAGGTCGGCATCGGCCGCAACGGCGACGGCCTGGAACTGGCCGTCAAGCTCGTGGCCCACCTGCCCGGCCTGGAGCAGGACAAGGCGGGCGAACTTGCGGCGCAGGCCCACCAGGTGTGTCCTTATTCTCGCGCCACCAGGGGAAACATCCAGGTCGAGATCACCGCGACGACCTGACCAAGAGTTGTCGACAAGGAGGATTTTTTCGATGGCGAACGCACCCATCCAGAGCCCGCTCAGCCCGGCTGACAAGGAAATCACCGGTAACGCGCTGCAGGCCGCGCTGGTCGACCTGGTCGACCTGTCGCTGATCGCCAAGCAGGCGCACTGGAACGTCGTCGGGTCGAACTTCCGCAGCGTCCACCTCCAGCTCGACGAGCTCGTGAGCACCGCGCGGAACTACGTCGACGAGGTCGCGGAGCGGGCCAACGCGATCGGCATCTCGCCGAACGGCAAGGCCAAGACGGTCGTGGAGAGCTCCGGCCTGCCCGACTACCCGGACAACTGGCAGAGCGTCGAGTCCACGATCGAGAACATCGTGGCGATCCTCGCCGACCTGATCCAGCGCATGCGCAAGCGCATCGACGAGACGGACAAGAGCGACCTGGTCACCCAGGACCTGTTCATCGAGATCACGCACGAGCTGGAGAAGGCCCACTGGATGTGGCAGGCGCAGACCGCCTGACCCGAATTCGCGAACGGGCCCCGGAATGCGCTCCGGGGCCCGTTTTCCGGGCTAGATTCGGCTCATGGTGCTGCACGCGGGTGAGCAGGGAGCCGACGACCGGCCGGGCGGGAGCAACCCGCTGCACGCGGTGACGAATCCGGCGCTGGCGGCGACCTACACGCCGCCCCGCAGCCGGCTGAACGACGAGACCCTGCCCGCCGACACCGCGCTGCAGGTGGTGCGGGACGAGCTGATGCTCGACGGGAACGCGCGGCTCAACCTGGCGACGTTCGTCACCACGTGGATGGAGCCGCAGGCGCGCGAGCTGATCGCCGACTGCGCCGACAAGAACATGATCGACAAGGACGAGTACCCGCAGACCGCGGAGCTCGAGCGCCGTTGCGTGAGCATCCTGGCCGACCTGTGGCACGCGCCGGACCCGGAGGCCGTCATGGGCTGCTCCACGACCGGCTCGTCCGAGGCGTGCATGCTCGCCGGGATGGCGCTCAAGCGGCGCTGGAGCAAGCTGGGCCGGACCGGCAGGCCGAACCTGGTGATGGGCGCGAACGTCCAGGTCTGCTGGGAGAAGTTCTGCGAGTACTGGGAGGTCGAGCCGCGGCTGGTGCCGATGGAGGGCGACCGCTTCCACCTCACCGCCGAGGAGGCCGTCACGCGCTGCGATGAGAACACGATCGGCGTGGTCGCGATCCTCGGCTCCACCTTCGACGGCAGCTACGAGCCGGTCGCGGAGATCGCCGCCGCGCTGGACCGGGTGCAGTCCGAGCGCGGCTGGGACATCCCGGTGCACGTAGACGGCGCGTCCGGGGCGATGATCGCGCCGTTCCTCGACGCGGACCTGGAGTGGGACTTCCGCCTGCCCCGGGTCGCCTCGATCAACACCTCCGGGCACAAGTACGGACTGGTCTACCCCGGCGTCGGCTGGGTGCTGTGGCGGGACCGCGACGCACTGCCGTCCGAGCTGGTGTTCAACGTCAACTACCTGGGCGGCGACATGCCGACGTTCGCGCTCAACTTCTCCCGGCCGGGCGCCCAGGTGGCGGCGCAGTACTACAACTTCGTCCGCCTCGGCCGCGAGGGCTTCCGGGTCGTGCAGCAGGCCTGCCGGGACGTGGCGACCCGGCTGGCCGACCGGATCGCCGGGCTCGGGCCGTTCGAGCTGCTCACCCGCGGCGACCAGCTGCCGGTGTTCGCGTTCACCACCCGTGACGACGTGACCGGCTTCGACGTGTTCGACGTGTCGCGGCGGCTCCGGGAACGCGGCTGGCTCGTGCCCGCCTACACGTTCCCGGAGAACCGCACCGACCTCGCCGTGCTGCGGATCGTCTGCCGCAACGGCTTCACACACGACCTGGCCGACCTGCTGGTCGAGGACCTGCAGCGGGTCCTGCCCGAACTCGCCGAGCAGGACCGGCCACAGCACAAGCCCGCCACCAGCACGGCCTTCCACCACTAGGCCAGGCCGACCGCCTTCATCGCGAAGTGCACCTCGGCCGCGGTCTGCTTGATCGTCTCGGCGATCACCAGCGAACCGTGGCCCGCGTCGTAGCGGTAGAACTCGTACGGCAGGTCCCGCTTGGCCAGCCGCTCCAGGTAGTTCTCGATCTGCCGGATCGGGCAGCGCGGGTCGTTGTCGCCGGCCAGCACCAGCAGCGGCGCCTTCACCGCGTCCACGTACGTGAGCGGCGAGCACTCCTGGTACACGGCGGGCACGTCCTCCGGCGACCCGCCGAACAGCGCCCGGTCGAACTGGCGCAGCTGCTCCATCTCGTCCTCGTAGGCGGCGACGTAGTCGGCCACCGGCACGCTCGCCACCCCGGCCGCCCACCGGTCCGGCTGGGTGCCCACGGCGAGCAGTGTCAGGTAGCCGCCCCAGGAAGCGCCGGAGACGACCATCCGCGCCGGGTCGCTCAGGCCACTGGAGACGGCCCAGTCGTACACCGCGGCGACGTCCTCCAGTTCGGTCAGGCCGGGGCGGCCCTCGATCGCGTCGCGCCAGGCCGAGCCGTAGCCGGTCGAGCCGCGGTAGTTGACCTCGACGACGGCGAACCCGGCGTCCAGCCACACCGCGCGGTAGGCGGAGAAGCGGTCCTCGTCGGCCGCGTGCGGGCCGCCGTGCAGGGTGAACACCGTGGGCAGCGGCCCGTCCGGCGCGTTCAGCGGGCGGGCGACCAGCGCGTGGATGCGGCCGCCCGCGCCCTCGACGAACGCGTCGGTGACCGGCGCCGAACCGGGCGCGGGGTCGCCGGGCGGGGTGAGCAGCACGGTGTCGGCGCCGTCGGTCGCGCGGGCCCTGATGACGGCCGGCTCGGCGGCGCTGGACCAGGAGTACTCGATCGTGCCGTCCGGGCGGACCCCGGCGCCGCCGATGCGCCCGGGAGGCGTGTCCACAGCGGACAGTTCGCCGGTGGTCAGGTCGTAGCGGTACAGGCTGCTGCGGGCCTCGTGGAAGTGCACGACGAGCAGCGCGTCGGCCTTCGGGTACCAGGTGGCGACGACCTCGCCGGGCAGGCCGAGGTCCAGCTCGCGCTCGGTGTCCGCGGCGACGTCCCAGATCAGCAGCTCCTCGCGGCCGCGGCGCTCGTGCAGGACGAGCAGCCGCTGGTCGCCGGCGACGGGCGAGAACTCCAGCGGCGTGAGGCCCTTGCCCTCGCCGTCCCACTTGTCGGCGACGGTGTTGAAGCCCGTGGTGTCCAGGACGCGGACCGCGGGGTGGCGGGAGTCGCCGTGCTCGGCGTGCGAGATCGCGAGCAGCGTCTCGTCGCGGGACAGCGCGGCGATGCCGGCGTCCTGCTCATGGGAGTAGAAGCGGGTGGTCTGCCCGTCGCGGGTGGCGAACAGCTCGCTGCCGTCGTCGGTGGAGACGCCGCTGGCGACGATGCGGTGGCCGATCTCCAGCCCGGCCGGGTACCCGGCGTGCACGTCGGGCAGGGCGGGCTCGGCGGGGCCGCCGTCGAAGGGCTGGCGCATCCAGGTGCCGAACTCGTCGCCGTCGGTGTCGTTGAACCACCAGATGGCGCTGCCGTCGGGCGAGGTGGTGGCGTGCAGGGTGCCGTTGGGGCGGTCGGTGACCTGGCGGTGCTCGCCGGTGGCGCGGTCCCAGGAGTAGACCTCCCAGACGCCGCTGGCGTTGGAGACGTAGATGTTGCGGTGCGGCGCGTCGAGGGACCAGTCCGGCACCGACACGCGCGGGGCGTGGAACCGCGCGCGCCAGCGGGCCTCGGCCTCGGGGTCGTCGAAGAGGCGGTCGGGGATGTTCGCGGGCGGGTGCTGAGTGGTCACCCCTCGATCCTGCCAGCTCCTGCCCGTACCGTGTGCGTGTGCTGGAGGGATACGCGCCCGGGTTCGAGCAGGACGCGCTGTCGGTCATGGCGTCACGCACCGCAGCCGACCGTGCCGAATACGTGTTGCGACTGCTGCGGCCGGGCATGCGGGTGCTCGACGTGGGGTGCGGACCCGGCACGATCACCGCGGGCTTCGCGACGATCGCCGGACGGGGCAACGTGCTGGGCGTGGACCGCGAGCCGGGCCAGTTCCCGGAATCGTCCAAAGTGGAGTTCGTGGCCGGGGACGTGTACGCGTTGCCGGTGGCGGACGAGAGCGTGGACCTGGTGTTCGCGCACGCGTTGTTCGAACACCTGGCCCGTCCCGTGGACGCGCTGGCGGAGATCCGCCGGGTCCTGCGCCCCGGCGGGACGGTCGCGCTGTCCACTTCGGACTGGTCGCGCGCCCGCCTGCGCCCCGGCACCGCGAACGTGGCCGCGGCCTTACGCGGTCACTACCTGTTGAGACGGCGAGCCGGCGGCGACCCGTTCGCCGGCAAGCACGTCGCGTCGTGGGTGGCTTCCGCCGGCTTCCGCGACATCCGCACGCACGGCCGTTTCCGCTCGGACATGAGCTACCGGCAGCTGGCGCGTTACGTGGAGGCCCGCCTGGACGCCGCCCTGAGCGCCTCCCCGCTGGAGCGGGACCAACTGGCATCCGCCGCACGCTCAGCCTGGGCCTGGTCGCACGGCGGCGACGGCGAATTCGCGCAGTACTGGGTTGAGCTTTTGGCGGTCAAGTAGCCGCTACGCGGGTTCGTGGAGGGCGCCGGCTTCGCTCCGCTACGCCCCGGCACCCCCACCTGCCCCGATCTCGATTGTTCGGTTGGCGGGGCGTCGCGTCAAGGCGGGAAAGCGTGCCTTGACCCGACACCCCACCAACCGAAGAAGGCTGGGGATCGGGTCCGGAGGGGGTGTGGTTGGTGGAGTGGGCCCAGCCACGCACACGGCCGCCGGTTCTCGACGCCCGGAAGGCGACTTTGAAGGTTCCCGCAGCTTCGGGCGCGGATGTCGCCCCGCGACACGCGCCACACGCGACGCGCGGCACCCGATCTCCCCGCGCTTCGCCGCGGGGGGTCCAGGGGGCTTGCCCCCTGGCGGGGGTCTGGGGGTTCGACCCCCAGAGAACACAAAGGAAGATCCCCTGTCCGCCTTATTTCGGCGGACAGGGGATCTCCGGATCTTCCGTCGGGGTGGCGGGATTTGAACCCACGACCTCCTCGACCCGAACGAGGCACGCTACCAAGCTGCGCCACACCCCGATGTACTGCTTAGCGGGTCGAAGAAGAGTTTAGCGGATGGCGCGGGGGGATTTGCGGGGGGTGGCCTTCGTTGTGTTCGCCGTGGTCCGGCCGCGTTCTACCAGGGTCAACAGCGTCGCTTCGGGTGGGCAGGCGAAGCGGGCCGGGGCGTAGGGGGAGGTGCCCAGCCCGGCGGAGACGTGGAGCCACATGTGGGCGCCCCAGCGGGAGGCGCCTCGCGCGCGGCTGCGGTCCAGCTCACAGTTGGTGACGAGGGCGCCGATGCCGGGGATGCGGAGCTGGCCGCCGTGGGTGTGGCCGGCCAGGACGAGGTCGTAGCCGTCGGCGGCGAAGGGGTCGAGGATGCGTGGTTCGGGCGAGTGGGTGACGCCGAGGCGGAGGGTGGCGGGTTCGGCGGGGCCGGCGATCTCGCCGTAGCGGTCGCGGCGGAGGTGGGGGTCGTCGAGGCCGGCGGCGAACACCGTCTGCCCGGCGACGGTGAGGGTGTGCCGGACGTGGGTGAGGTCCTGCCAGCCGTGTTCCAGGAAGGCGGCCCGCAGGTCGCGCCACGGGAGTTTCCGGCCGTGGATGCGCTTCTTCTTGCCGCGGGGCATGAGGTAGCGGGCGGGGTTCTTGGGTTTGGGCGCGTAGTAGTCGTTGCTGCCGAACACGAACAGGCCGGGCCGTTCGAGGAGGGGGCCGAGGGCGCGCAGGACGGCGGGCACGGCTTTGGGGTGGGCGAGGTTGTCGCCGGTGTTGACGACCAGGTCGGGTTCGAGCCGGTCGAGCGCGGCGACCCAGCGTTGTTTGGCCTGCTGCCCGGGGAGCATGTGCAGGTCGGAGATGTGCAGGACGCGCATCGGCTGGGCGCCGGGCGCCAGTACGGGCAGCTCGGCGGTGCGGAGCACGTAGTGCCGCCGCTCGATGCCGGAGGCGTACCCGAACGCGGCGGCCCCGAGAGCGACCGTCCCGGCGGCGAGGCGTTTGGCTGTCAGCTTCTGGCTGTCACGGACCGTGCTCACGCAGCCCAGGATACGGGTCGGCGGGGCGCCCCGGGCACCGGCGAGTGCCCGGGGCGGTGCGTCAGCGGACCCGTTCGTAGCGCGGGTCGGACGGCGGTAGCGGCAGGATCGGGTCGTTGGGCCCGAGGATCTTGCTCACCGCGCCGAACCAGGTGCGCGCCGGGGTTTTGCCACCGAACATGTTGCCTTCGCCGCAGGTGTAGACGTTGCCGGGACCGCCGTCGCAGAGGCCGCCGCTGCCGCCTTCCGGCCGGAAGACCATCGCGGCGCCGGCGAGCTGCGGGGTGCCGCCGATGAAGGCCGCGGAGCCGTTGCTCTGGGTGGTTCCGGTCTTGCCGATCATCGGCCGGTTCCAGCCGACCTGGGCGGCCGCCGCCGCGGCGGTGCCGCCGGGCAGGTCGTCCTTGCTCATGCCCTGGGCCAGGCTGTTGGCCGCGGCCTCGTCCATGACCCGCTCGCACGGCTGCTCGCTGATCGGGATGGGCTTGCCGTCGCGGTCCTGCACCTGCGCGATCGGCGTCGGCGGGCACCACACGCCGCCGCTGAGGATGGTCGCCGCGACGTTCGCCATTTCCAGGTTGCTGGTCGCGGACACGCCGAGGGTGAACGAACCCTGGCCCGGCGATTTGTCCGTCGGCCCGAAGAACGCGGTCTGCGTCTTGTTCTCACCGGCGTTCTTCGACTCCGGCTTCACCGCGCCACCACCGAGGTTCCGCGACATCGTCTCGCGCAGGCCGAGCTTGCTCGCCATGTCGGTGATGGGGCCCATGCCGGTGCGTTCCTCGAGGATGACGAACGCGGTGTTGGGCGAGGTCTGCAGCGCCTGCTGCAGCGTCATCGTGCGCGTGCCGCCCTCGTAGTCGGTGGCGTTGCCCAGGCAGTACGCATAAGTCCCTTGCGCCACGAGCGGGCACCGCCCCCTGGCGCCACCGGTGAACACATTGGACACGTAGAAGTTCGGCACCTCGATGGTGTCGTAGATGCCCATCACGCGGTTCTGGATGGCCGCCGCCGAGGTGAAGATCTTGTAGCTCGACCCGGCGCCGCCGGTGTTGTAGACGCCCGACGGCAGCGCGTACGTCGTCTGGCCCGCGCTGGCGTCCGTGCCGTAGTCGCGGTTCGCGGCCAGTGCGACCACCTCGTGCCGGTTCTTGCCCGGCCGCACCAGGGACAGCACGTTCGCCACGTTCTTCTGCGTCTTGCTGACCTGCGTTTGCGCGGACATCTTCGCCTCGTGGTTGGCGCGCTGGTCCATCGTCGTGCGGATGGTGTAGCCGCCGGTGTAGAGGTCGTCCTTGTCCATGCCGTGCGACAGCAGGTAGTCCTCGACGTATTGGCAGAAGAACCCGTTCTCCGGCCCGGCGCCGACGCAGTTGGACGCGGGCTTGGACGGGCCGCCCGGCACGACGCCCAGCGGCTCGGTCTTCATCCGCTCGGCGTCCGCCTTGGACAGCTTCAGGTTGTCCACCATGCGGTCCAGCACCAGGTTGCGGCGCTCGGTGGCGCGGTCCGGGTGGCTCCACGGGTCGTAGAACGGCGGGTTGTTGACCATGCCGGCGAGCAGCGCGGCCTGGGTGACCGACAGCTTGTCCGCGGTGGTGTTGAAGTACGCCTGCGCGGCCGCCCCGACGCCGTAGATCTTGCGCGAGAACTCGACGACGTTGAGGTAGCTGGTGAGGATCTGGTCCTTGCTCATCTGGTTCTCGAGCTGGATCGCGATCCGCGCTTCCTTCAGCTTGCGGGCGATCGACTGCTCCTGGGCCTTCTGCTGGCCGACCGGGTCGTCCCGGTAGATCACGTTGATGAGGTAGTTCTTCACGTACTGCTGGGTGAGCGTCGAGGCGCCCTGGGTGTCGCCGCCCGCGCTGTTGCTCAGCGCGGCGCGCAGCGTGCCCTTCCAGTCCACGCCGTGGTGCTCGTAGAACCGCCGGTCCTCGGTGGAGACCAGGGCCCATTTCATGGCCTCGTTGATCTCGTCACTGGCGGTGGGGATGCGGTACTGGTCGTACAGCGTGGCGATCTGGTTGCCCGCCGAATCGGTGATCGTCGTGACCAGCGGCGGCGGGACGTTCGCGAGTTCGGCGGACATGCTGTCGACCGTTTCGCTCGCCCTGTTGGAGGCCACCCCCGCGGCGCCGACCACGGGGAACAGCACCCCGGCGACGAGGATTCCCGCGAGCAGGCACAGGCCGAGCAGTTTGAACAGACCATCCGTCTTGCGCACATTGCCAGAGTAGTGGGAACCGGCGTCACCCCGCCGCGCCGCGTCGCCTGAATACCACGGGAACGCCGGGCTCGCGACGTATTCCGGTAACGAATTTCCATCGGGCTCTTGGCGGCGGGAACCGTCGGCCTCTACAGTCCGTCAACGTCTCACGTAGTGCGGAGCCGGGGAGGCTCCGGGTGAGCAGGCACATCACGAGGGGAGCTTGGGGGATGGAATCCACACCACAGAGCTGGCGCGTCCGCGCCCTCTGCCGGGACGCGGATCCGGATGAGCTGTTCGTGCGGGGAGCGGACCAGAACCGGGCGAAACTGGTCTGCATGGGGTGCCCGGTGCGCACCGAATGCCTCGCCGAGGCGCTGGACAACCGCATCAGCTTCGGCATCTGGGGAGGGATGACCGAACGGGAACGCCGAGCCCTGCTGCGACGGCGCCCCGAGGTGGAATCCTGGTCGGAGCTGCTGGATTCCGCGCGGAAGGACTTCGTGGAGGCGTCTTAAGACGCCAGCCGTTCGCCGATTTCCCGGAGTCCGCCGAGGTCGTGCACGTCGCTGGGGAGCGCGGGCACCTCGACGAGGGGGACTCCGGGATGCGCGCGCGTGAAGCGCGCCAGCAGCCGCTTCTCGCGTTCCGCCAGCGCCACCCGGTCGGCGTGCAGTTGCAGCACCGCGGTGGCCAGCGGGGCGGTCGACTCCAGCTTCTCGGCCGCGGACAGCGCCGCCGTCGCCGAGAGGTCCGCCAGCACCGGGTGGGTCCGGTTCGCGACCAGCCCGGCCAGCGGCATGCTCTCACCACCCAGCCGCTCGACGAAGTAGCTCGCCTCGCGCAGGGCGTCCGGTTCCGGCGCGGCCACCACCAGGAACGACGTGCCCTCCGAGCGCAGCAGCTCCGCGGTCTTTCGGGCGCGTTCCCGGAACCCGCCGAA
Organism: Amycolatopsis sp. NPDC006131; assembly: GCF_040614175.1. Classification (NCBI taxonomy): domain Bacteria; kingdom Bacillati; phylum Actinomycetota; class Actinomycetes; order Pseudonocardiales; family Pseudonocardiaceae; genus Amycolatopsis; species Amycolatopsis sp. NPDC006131. Next base: position 78,623 of record NZ_JBEXTX010000016.1, on the reverse strand, counting down.
CATGCTGTCGAAGGCCTGCATGAACGCCGACGCGTCGGCGAGCAGCTGGCCGCCGATGATCGTCGACACGGCCTTCGCGAAGATCGAAAACCCGGTGCTGACCACCTTCCGCAGACCCCAGCCGCCGGCCTTCGCCGGCCCGGTCAGCAGCCGGATCATGCGCCCGTCGAGCGCGCTGGACAGCCGGTTCGGCGCGTCCAGGAAGTCCAGCGCGGACCGGCTCGGCGGGGTGTCCACGACGATCAGGTCCCACTCGTCGGTGGCCGCGAGCTGGCCCAGCTTCTCCATCGCCATGTACTCCTGCGTGCCGGAGAACGACGTGGAAATGGTCTGGTAGAAGGGGTTCGCGAGCAGCGCTTCGGCGCGTTCCGGACCGGCGTGGGTGCGCACCATGTCGTCGAAGGTGCGCCGCATGTCGAGCATCATCGCCCACAGCTCGCCCTTGGGCTCGAAGCCGGCGACCGACACCTGCCGCGGGTGGTTGCCCAGCTCCCGCAGCCCGAGCGCCTGCGCCAGCCGCCGCGCCGGGTCGATCGTGAGCACCACCGTCTGGCGGCCGCGCTCGGCCGCGCGCAACGCCAGCGCCGCGGCGGTGGTGGTCTTGCCCACCCCGCCGGAACCGCAGCACACGACGATCCGCGTCGTCGGGTCGTCGATCAGCGCGTCGACGTCGAGCCGCTCGGTCATCAGCGCACCCCTTGGTCGGTCAGCGACTCCGCGAGGTCGTACAGCGCGGCGAGGTCGATGCCGCCGGACTCCTCCGGCAGCTCCAGCGTCGGCAGGTCCGCCTCGGCGAGCTGCTCCCGCGCCCGCTGCTCGGCGGCGAGCCGGATCGCGTGCTCGACGGTCTCCGCGACCAGCGCGTCCATCGTGGCGTCCGGCAGTTCGAGCCCGGCCGAGGCCAGCCCGCTGCGCACCCGCGAGGCGTCCACCCGCCCGTCCGCGGCCGGCGAGATCGACCGGGCGGGCAGCCGCGGCGGCCGCACCCGGTTGACCAGCACGGCGCCCGGCCGCAGGTCGGCGCCGTCCAGCTCGGCCACCGCCTCCACGGTCTCGCGCACCGGCATCTCCTCCAGGAGGGTCACCAGGTGCACGACCGTCTCCTCGGAGTGCAGCAGCCGCACCACGCCCTCGGCCTGGCCGCGGATCGGGCCCGCCTTCGCCAGGTCGGTCAGCGCCTTGGTGACGTCGAGGAACTTGACCACGCGACCGGTCGGCGGCGCGTCGACCACGACCGCGTCGTAGACGTGCCTGCCGTCCGGGCCGGTCCGCCCGACGCACTCCTTGATCTTGCCGGTGAGCAGCACGTCCCGCAGGCCCGGCGCGAGCGTGGTGGCGAACTCGATCGCCCCCATCCGGCGCAGCGTCCGGCCCGCAAAGCCCAGGTTGTAGAACATCTCGAAGTACTCGAGCAGCGCCGCTTCCACGTCGATGTGCAGCGCCCGCAGCTCACCGCCGCCGGGCACCGCCGCGATCCGCTGCTCCGCGTACGGCAGCGGCTCGGTGTCGAAGAGCTGGGCGAACCCCTGCCTGCCCTCGACCTCGACCAGCAGCACCCGGCGTCCGTGGCTGGCCAGCGCGATCCCGAGTGCCGCGGCCATGGTCGTCTTGCCGGTGCCGCCCTTGCCGGTGACGAAGTGCAACCGGGCGCGGGCGAGCTCGTCGGTCCATCCGGCCAGGGGTGTGCTCACACGATCCAGCGTAAGCCAGCGATCACGCTGCCGCCGCGAGGAGAGCTTCCCATCACCACTAGATTGGCCCCCATGAGCGCCACGAAGTGGGAGTACGCCACGGTTCCGCTGCTGATCCACGCGACCAAGCAGATCCTCGACCAGTGGGGCGAGGACGGCTGGGAGCTGGTCACCGTGCTGCCGAACCCGAGCGGGGAGCAGCACGTCGCCTACCTCAAGCGGGCCAAGGCATGAGGGAGCTTGCGACCGAATCATCGAGCACCATGCTCGCCGACGTGGTGATACTGCCGCGGCTTGCCGCGTCCGGAGAGGAGGCGGCATGAGCTGGGGCGACCGCCTGGCCGAACTGGGGATCGAGCTGCCGGGCGTCGCCGCGCCGGTGGCCGCCTACGTGCCTGCCGTGCGCAGCGGGTCGATGGTCTACACGTCGGGCCAGCTGCCGTTCGTCGGGGGCGAGCTCGCCGCGACCGGCAAGGTCGGGGCCGAGGTCAGCCCGGAGGAGGCCAAGCGCCACGCCCGGACGGCGGCGCTGAACGCGATCGCGGCGGTGGACGCGCTCGTCGGTCTCGAGTCGATCGTCCGGATCGTGAAGGTCGTCGGGTTCGTCGCGTCCGCGGAGGGCTTCACCGGTCAGCCCGCCGTGATCAACGGCGCGTCGGAGCTCTTCGGCGAGATTTTCGGCGACGCGGGCGCGCACGCCCGCTCGGCGGTGGGTGTGGCCGAGCTGCCGCTGGGGGCACCGGTCGAGGTCGAACTGATTGTCGAGGTGAGCTGATGGACCCGGACATCGAGGCCGCGTGCCACGAGCTGTTGCTGCGGCTGGCCGGGCGGATGCCCGACCGGCTGCTGTGGCGCTACCGGGACTGGCTGGGCGAGGGCGCGATGTCGACCTTGGCTCGAACGTTGCCGCGCACGTTGCTCAAGCACAACATCGATCTCGACCAGCCGGAGTATCGCCTGCTCGTGGCGGGCCTCGTGCCCCACGGCGCGGACTGGCACCAGGTGAGTTCGACCCTGGGGGTGGACGAGGTCGGCGAGAACCGGTACACATTCACCCCGAGTGCACCCGATCAGGTGAACTCGGTTGACTCGGTGTCCGCGCTGGTCCACGCCACCCTGCGGGGTCGGCCGGACGTCGGCGAGGTGCGGCAGAGCTGGCGTCAGCGCACGGGGGAGGAATCCAAGCGCGTGCTGTTGATCACGGCCCTGTCGGGGCTGCCGAGGCTGACCGGGGAGCTGCAGCGGGTCCTGCGGGTGCTGGGGGACGAGGAACCCAGCGTCGAGGTGATGCCGCCGCGGTTCGAGCTGCCGGAGTACCACCAGGCCGCACTGGCGAGCTCCGAGCTCGTCTGCGTCGGTGCGGTGGACACCGGGAACCGGCTCGTCGCCGCGTAACGGCACTCCTGCCGAGCTGGAGGGAGAAAGTCAGATGGTGGACGTCCACGACGGGATCGCGGGCGACGGGTTCGCGGTGCCGTTGCGCCTGCACAACCTGTTGCTGGGTCTGGCAGGACGCCTGGACGACAGCCTGCTGTCGGAGGCGCGCGAGCTGATCGCGCGAGCGCGCCTCGACGAGGCCGCCGAGCTGACCACGGGCGCGCTGATCGCGGGCAGGCTGCCGGTCCGCGAGGCGGAGCGGCACGAGCTGGCACTCGTGCTGGAGCTGACGCGGTCCGACGCGACGCTCGCCGACCAGCTGGTGGTGAACGACCCGGAGGCCGAGACCGGCGTCCTGCACCGCTTCACCGGTGACAACCAGCCCGAGCACGGCATCGCCGACGCGCTCGACCGCACCCTGCAGGTGCTGCCGGACCTGCGGTCGGTGCACGCGGTGTGGCGCAACACCCCGGCCGGCAGCGTGCCGGGCCCGCTGCCGCAGCGCGTGGTGCTCGTCGAGATCGGCCCGGAGGGCAACCCGCCTGCCGCCGCGTACCGCATCGACGCCGCTCTGCGGCGCGCCGGGATCCGGTCGGTCGTCGAGGTCACCGGGCCGTCCACCGAGCGCTCCCGCTACCACGAGCAGGCGCTCACCGCGGCCACCGCGGTGTGGCTCTCCGGCGGGGCCGTCCCGTCGTCCGCTCCCACGGCGCCGGCGCAGCGCCAGGGCTCCGGCCGTCACGTGGCGCACGCCACGGTCGCGGCCGGGGACGAGCCCGAGGAGCCCGAACCTCCGGCCGCGGAGGAGACCACCACCGAAGCGGCAGCGGAGACCGAGCCCACCGAGGTCGTCGCGTCCCCGAGCGGGCCGGGCCACGTGTTCAAGCCGCGCGAGGAGGGCCCCGAGCCCAGCCGCGTGGAGAACACGATGGACATGACGTCCGAGGAGGTCGCCCAGCTGCGGGCGCAGCTGGCGGCGGAGGACGGCGAGAAGCCCAGAGCCGTGGCCTCGGCGACGATCGGCCCGGGTGAAGTGATCGAAATCCCGGAGCTCGACCTCAACGACCCGCAGCTGTCCGAGCGCGACCGCCAGCTCCTGCGTGAGCTGCACGCCGAGCTCGCCGAGCGGGAGCGCGCCGAGGCCGCCAAGGTGCGGGCGAACGGTTCGAGCCGGTCCGAGGACGACCCGCGCTGGGTCGACGGCTTCTCCGGCTCGTGATTCCCACGTAAGTTGCGTCGTGTGGTGCAACTTGATTTCCGGATCCCGGGGAGCATGAACTTCTCCGTCGCGGAGCCGGCCGAACCGGCCGTGCCCCGCGACGCGGCGACGGTGCTGTTGCTGCGGGACGGCGTGAACGGTCTCGAAGTCTTCCTCCAGCGGCGCGTGGCGGCGATGGCGTTCGCCGCGGGCATGACGGTCTTCCCCGGTGGCGGGGTGGACCAGCGCGACGCCGACGCGACGATCGCCTGGGCCGGTCCGCCCGCCGCGGACTGGGCGGGCTGGTTCAACGGGACCGAGCAGGTCGCGCGTGCCCTGGTGTGCGCGGCCGTGCGGGAGACCTTCGAGGAGTCCGGGGTGCTGCTGGCAGGCACCGCGGACGAGGTCGTCACCGACACCGCCCGGTACGCGGGCGCGCGGGACGAGCTGGTGTCGCGGGAGCTGTCGCTGGCCGACTTCCTGGCTCGCGAGGGGCTCACCCTGCGCTCCGACCTGCTCCGCCCGTGGGCGCACTGGATCACCCCGGTGCAGGAGAAGCGCCGCTACGACACCCGCTTCTTCGCCGCGATCCTGCCCGCGGGGCAGGACGCCGACGGCAAGACCACCGAGGCGGAGTCGTCCGGCTGGTGGCGGCCTGCCGACGCGCTGGCCGACGCCGAGGCAGGCCGCAGCATGCTGATGCCGCCGACCTGGCACACGCTCACCGAGCTGGCCTCGTTCGGCACCGCCGCGGAGGCGCTGGCCGCGGAGCGGACGGTCGAGGCGATCATCCCGAAGCTGATCCGCGAGGGCGACGTGATCCGGGTGGTCGCGGAATGAGCCACCCCGCCTACGGCGTGCGCCGCGAGGTCTCGCCTTCCGCAGCCGTCGTGCTGGAGAACAACCCGTCCACGATGACGCTGGACGGCACGAACACCTGGATCCTGCGGGCGCCCGGCTCGGCCGAGTGCGTGATCGTGGACCCCGGGTACGAGGACCTCGATCACCTGCCGCTGCTCACCGAGCAGGGCCCGGTCGCGATGATCCTGCTCACCCACCACCATCCCGACCACACCGAGGGCGCGCCGTGGCTGGCCGAGCGGGTGCAGGCGCCGGTGCGGGCCTTCGACGCGGCCCTGTGCCGCGACGCGGACCCGTTCGCCGACGGTGACGTGATCTCCGCCGCGGGCCTGGACATCGAGGTCCTGCACACGCCCGGCCACACCGACGACTCGGTGTGCCTGCGCGTCGGGGACCAGGTCCTGACCGGCGACACGATCCTCGGTCGCGGCACCACGGTGCTCACCGACCTCGGCTCCTACCTGGACTCCCTGCGGCGGCTGGTCGACCTGCCGTCCGGGCTGCTCACGCTGCCCGGCCACGGCCCGGAGATGGCCGACCTGCGGGTGATCGCGCAGGAGTACCTGGACCACCGCGAGCAGCGGCTGGACCAGGTCCGGGCGGCGCTCGACAAGCTGGGCGCGGACGCCACCGCGCGGCAGGTGGTGGAGGTCGTCTACGCCGACGTCGACCGGGCGCTCTGGGCGCCGGCCGAGCACAGCGTCAAGGCGCAGCTGGAGTACCTCAGGAGAGGTTGACGCGGCTTGCGTGGCGGTGCGGGTGGCGGAACCTGAGGCGGCCCCTGGCTGTGGGATCGCCTCCTCATGTATGCCGATACACCACGTCGGCGCTGTCCTCGCCAGGAACCTCCCACCCGTCGCCCACCGCCACCCTCAACGGACGCGCTCCGCGCGGCTCTGCCCGTTCAGACCCGCGGCGGTGTCAGCGCACGGCCCACTCCAAGCGGCTCCGCCGCTTCGAAATCCGCTCTAACCGGACTGCGTGAGGTCGGTCCGCGCCGCCAGCTCGGTGACCACTTCGAGCAGGCGGCGCAGGGCCGGCTTGTCCGCGTTTGGCAGCCACAGCACCTGTGTGGAGGCCTGCTCACCGGCCAGCGGCACGAACACCACCCCGGTGCGGCGCAGGCTGTGCGCCGAGCGGGCCAGCCGGGACACCCCCACCCCGGCGGCCACCAGGCCGAGCAGGTTCTGCACGCTGCCGGCCCGCTGGACGACGTTCGGCTCGTACCCGGCCCGCCGGAAGTCCTCGTCGTACTTGCGGTGCCACGGCGGCCACGAACCGCGCTCGGTGAGCACCCACGGCTCGTCCGCGAGGTCGGCGAGCGTCAGCGACGCGCGATCGGCCAGCGGGTGGCCCTCCGGCAGGACGGCGCACACCTCCTCGACGGCCAGCGTGCGCGCGGCGAGCCCGTCCACCAGCGGCGGACGGCTGAACGCGGCGTCGTATCGGCCGTCGCGCAGCCCGTCGACGAGGGTGGCGACCGAGGTGTCCTCGGTGGTCAGCCGCACGTCCGGATAGCGCTCGCGGAAGGCCCGCACGACCGGCGGCAGCAGGTAGTTCGCGGTGCTCGCGAGGAAGGCCACGGTCAGCTCGCCCACCTCGCCGCGCCCGGCCCTGGCGAGGGTCGTCACGGCCTGTTCGGCGCGGTCGAGCACCGCCTTCGCCTCCGGCAGGAACTGCCGTCCGAGGTCGGTGAGGCGGGTGCCGCGGCTGTCCCGGTCGAGCAAGCGGGCGCCGAGGGTGCGCTCCAGCACGGTGATCTGCTGCGACAGCGACTGCTGCGCGATCCCGAGCCGCCTGGCGGCCGCGGTGAAGCTCAACTCGTCGGCGACCGCGACGAAGTACCGCAGTTGCCGCAGCTCGGGAAGCCTCACAGGGGATGACTGTAGCCGCGGGCGGAAACGCGTGTTGGACGCTCCGGGTGATCTTGGTGAGGCTGGTGGCATGACGAGGACGGAACGGGTTTGGCTGATCACCGGGTGCTCCGCGGGTTTCGGGCGGGAGCTGGTCCGCGCGGCGGTGGCGGCCGGGGACAGGGTGATGGCGACCGCGCGGCGGCCCGAGCAGCTGGCCGACCTCGCCGGCGACCGGGTGCGCACGCACGCGCTCGACGTGACCGACCCGGCGCAGGTGGCGGAGGCCGTGCGGGCGACGCTGCGCGAGTTCGGCCGCATCGACGTCGTGGTGAACAACGCCGGTCACGGGTCGGTCGGCGCGGTCGAGGAGTTCACGATGGACGAGTTGCGGTCGGTGATGGAGGTCATGTTCTTCGGCGCGGTCGCGGTCACCAAGGCGGTGGTGCCGCACCTGCGTGAGCAGGGCAGCGGCGCGATCGTGCAGATCAGCTCGATGGGCGGGCAGCTGTCGATGCCCGGGTTCGGCGCCTACTGCGCGGCGAAGTTCGCGCTGGAGGGGATGTCCGAGGCGCTGGCCGCGGAGGTCGAGCCGTTCGGGGTCCGGGTGCTGATCGTCGAGCCGGGCGCGTTCCGCACCGAGTTCGGCGGCGCGCGGATGCACCGGTCGCGGGAGATCGAGGCCTACCGCGACCTGCCGACCCGGGCCGCGGTGGACACCATGGACGGCACGCAACCCGGCGACCCGGCGAAGGCCGCGCAGGCGATCGTGCGGGTGCTGGACGCCGAAAAGCTCCCACTGCGACTCGCGCTGGGCGCGGACGCGGTGGAGGCCCTGCGCGGCAAGCACGCCGCACTGCGCGCCGACCTCGACACGTGGGAGGAGGTCAGCCGCTCGACGGCGCTCTAGGCGTCGTGACTCGTGAGGTCGTGGGACGAGCAGCGGTGCCATCGGGGTGCGGTGTTTCTCGCCGGGCAGCTCGGGCTGGTGGCCCCCACCGTCGGCCGTGCCAAGGTCTACCGCATCGGCAGCACAGGGCGAGCAGTTTGCACCGCGCTCGGCCGTCGCCGCCGGTTCACCAAACCCGGCTGTCCCTGGACCAACGGCCAAGCCGCACCCTGCTCCGAATTCGCCTACGCCCTGGCAGCCTTACTGCCCTGAGCATCCGCAACGTCTCAGGCCACGGCGCTCTAGGACACCAGGACCTGCTCGCGCGGTGCCTTGACCGTGCCGCGCAGCAGGTACACCACCGCGGCGATCACCAGCGCCGCCGCGGTCGCCGCGAGGAACGCCGCCGACGGGCCGGCGTGCTCGACCAGGTAGCCGCTGATCGACTGCCCGAACGCGAGCCCCAGCGTCACCGCGGTCAGCACCCAGCCGAACGCCTCGGCCGCGGTGCCCTTCGGGGCGACCAGTTCGATCGCGGCCGAGTGCGTCGCCGACTGCGGGGTGATCAGGGCACCCGCGGCGAGCATCGCGATCGCGAGGCCCCACAGCGTCGACGGCCAGGCCAGCAGCGCCACGAGCACGCCGAACCCGGCCAGCAGCACCGGCAGCCGCAACGGCATCTCCCGCGGCCACGGCCGCAGGCTGTAGGCCACACCGAAGGCGACCGAGCTGACCGACCACACCGACAGCAGCACGCCGCCGAGCGCAGGCGACCCGGCCTCGGTGGCCGCGGCCGGCACGGCGACCTCGACGAACCCGATCACCACGCCGAACCCGAGCGCGGCCAGCGCGAGCGTCCGCATGCCCGGGCTGCTCAGCGCGCCCAGCAGCGAGTGGTGCGTCCGCCCGGCCGGTCCCCACGCCCGGACGGCCGGGCTCAACGCGAACAACACCGCGCCGGTCACCATGCACGCGCCGCCCGCGACCATCCCGGTGCCCGGCCACGGCGCGGCGACCAGCAGGCCGGCCAGGCCGGGACCGAGGATGAAGAACACCTCCATGCTGATCGCCTCGTAGGCGTACGCCGCGTTGCGTGTGGCCTCACTGGGCACGAGGCGTCCCCACAGGGCACGCGACGCCGAGCCGACCATCGGCTCGGTGATCCCGATTCCGAACGCGAGCGCGACCAGCACCAGGGTCGCCGCGTGCGCTTCGATCGCCAGCGCGAGCGTCACCAGGATCACCGCGAACATCGCCGCGGTGGACAGCAGCGGCCGCGTCGGGCCGAAGCGGTCGATCAGCCTGCCCTGCACGACCGACCCCACCGCGACACCGACCAGCGAGCTCGCCGACACCAGCCCGGCGACGGCGAACGAGCCCATCTCCTGCTGCACGTAGAGGAGCGCGGACAGGCCGATCATCGCGATCGGCAGGCGCGCGAGGATGGACGCGACCATCGGACGGGTCGCGCCCGGCGTGGTCAGGGCAGCGCGGTAGTCGGCGAGGGAAGTCTGGGACACGCGTACCAGTATGCCTCATATTGGTACGGGGGTACCAGTTATTTACCACTCAGGTCTCGGTTCGGTAACGGGCGCGAACTTTTCGCCGGACCCACGCAACGAACCCGCAACGGGCGCGTCTATGGGGGTGAACGGCCTTGAACCTCGGGGTATGGGCCGTGGCAAGGTTGACAAGTAGATAAAGCTCCCTCCGGCAAAGGGTCGGGGCCGGAACCGGAGGGCGGGGAGCGCGGTCTGTCGGGGGATGGCCCGCGCGAAATGCAAAGGAACCGGTGCGCCACGTCGGGGGTGGCGCCCGGTTCCTTTGTTTTTGCTGGTGTTTGCCGTTGTCAGCGAGCGCGGCGGGCCAGGCGCTCGGGGTCCAGGATCAGCACCGACTTGCCTTCCAGCCGCAGCCAGCCGCGGTGCGCGAAGTCGGCCAGCGCCTTGTTCACGGTCTCCCGCGAGGCGCCGACGTACTGGGCGATCTCCTCCTGCGTCAGGTCGTGCGTGACCCGCAGGATGCCGGCCTCCTGGCTGCCGAACCGCTGCGCGAGCTGCAGCAGCGCCCGCGCCACGCGGCCGGGGACGTCGGTGAAGATCAGCTCCGCGACCATGTTGTTCGTCCGGCGCAGCCTGCGGGCGATGACCCGCAGCAGCTGCTCGGCGATCTCCGGCCGGTTGGCGATCCACTTCCGCAGCGACGGCCGGTCCATCGACACCGCCCGCACCTCGGTGACCGTCGTCGCGGTCGACGTGCGCGGGCCCGGGTCGAAGATCGACAGCTCGCCGAACATGTCCGAAGGGCCCGCGATCCACAGCAGGTTCTCCCGGCCGTCCGCCGACTTGCGGCCGATCTTCACCTTCCCGGACAGGATGATGTACAGCTTGTCGCCGGGCTCACCCTCGGAGAAGATCACATGACCCCGCGGGAACTCCACGGTTTCCAGGGTCTGGGCGAGCGCCTCAGCCGCGGCCGGCTCCACCCCCTGGAAGATGCCCGCCCGGGCCAGGGTCTCGTCCACCTCGTGCCTCCTCGTCGGTGGCGACCGTGTTCCCGCGTTCCGGGGCGTGTCGCCGATCACTTGCGTGCAGTCTAGGCCGTTCGGACGAGATCGCCTCAGGGCACGCCGAGGACAGACCGATCACCGCCCGGCCGGGCGAGGGCGATCTCGCTCCGAACGGACAGAGTAATCCTCGCTGAATCGGTCGAGGTCAGTGGGCCTCAGCCACGGCTCCTGCGCGGGCGCATCTTGGCCGCGCGACCACCGAGGCGGCGCAGCCGGAACAGCTCCAGCGCGCGGCCGATGCCGTGCCCGTACAGCGCCCTGACCTCGTTCGGCCGGGCCTGCTCCAGGAACTCCTCGACCTCTTCCTCCTGGACCGCGACGTGGCGCAGCCGGTTCTCCACCCGTTCCATCGCCAGGGCGAAGAACATCATCACGAGTGGCACCGCTACTACGAACCAGACAGTCATCGGTTCTGATCCTCGCTCATCACGGCTTCAGGGGGTGGTGTCAGGGGTCCGGCGTGTCGGCTTCCGTAGGCTAGCGGTGTGCCGAATGCGTCTCATGTCAGCCCTCGCAAAGGAAGCGCAGCAGCGCGAAGCGCTTCCGTTGAGGGCGGTGGCGGGCGACGGGTGGGCGAGAGCCGCCTCGCGCTCGTGAGACGCGCACGGCGCATGCTCCGTTGCCTCACCGACGCGTATCCCGACGCACACTGTGAGCTGGACTTCACCACCCCGCTGGAGTTGCTGATCGCGGTCGTGTTGTCGGCGCAGACCACGGACGTGCGGGTCAACGAGGTGACCCCCGCACTGTTCGCGCGCTACCGCACCGCCGCCGACTACGCGGGTGCGGACCGCACCGAGCTGGAGGAGCTGATCCGGCCCACCGGCTTCTTCCGCGCGAAGGCGAACTCGCTGATGGGCCTCGGCGCCGCGCTGGTCGAGCGGTTCGACGGCGAGGTGCCGGGCAAGCTGGAGGACCTGGTCACGCTGCCCGGTGTGGGCCGCAAGACCGCGAATGTCGTGCTCGGCAACGCCTTCGACGTGCCGGGAATCACGGTGGACACCCACTTCGGCCGCCTGGTGCGCCGCTGGGGCTGGACCGCGGAGGAGGACCCGGTCAAGGTCGAGCACGCGGTCGGCGAGCTGATCCCCCGCAAGGAGTGGACGATGCTCTCGCACCGGGTGATCTTCCACGGCCGCCGTGTCTGCCACGCGCGCAAACCGGCCTGCGGCGCGTGCCCGCTGGCCCGCGACTGCCCCTCCTACGGCGCGGGCCCGACCGGGTTCGAGGAGGCCGCGAAGCTGGTCAAGGGCCCGGAGCGGGACCACCTGCTCGCGATGGTGACCAAGCAGTGACGACGGCGACCAGGTGGGCGCTCGCCGCCGGGGTGCTGGTGCTCGCGGTGATCGTCGCGGTGCTGCCGCAGGTCCGCTCGGACAGCCCGGCGGCGGGCCCGGACCTGACCGCGGCCAGGGCCGCCGCCGCGCTGGCGCCGTGCCCGTCCGGCGCAGGCGAGGTCGCCCAGCTCGCCGGTGTGCGCGCCGAGTGCCTCGGCGACGGGACCAGCGTCGACCTGGGCAGCGCGCTCGCCGGGCAGGTGACGCTGGTCAACGTGTGGGCCACCTGGTGCGAGCCGTGCCGGACCGAGCTGCCCGTGCTCCAGCGGTACGTGAGCGAGCCGGGCGCGGTGCGGGTCCTCACGGTGCAGGTGCAGAGCAAGCCGGACGACGGGCTCGAACTGCTCGCCGAGCTGGGCGTGCGGCTGCCGACCGTGTTCGACGGCGACGGCGGGAGCGGCCCGGTGCGCAGCGCGCTCAAGGTGCCGCCCGCGCTGCCCGCGTCCTACCTGGTCACCGCGGGCGGGCAGGTCCGCCTCATCGAAAGCCCACGCACCTTCACCGATCCTGAGCAGGTGCGCGAGGTCGTGCGGAGGCTGTCGTGAAGGGACCGCTCGTCGATCCGGAGTCGGTGCCGGCCTGGTTGCGCCCGCTGGTCGAGATCAGCGGGAAGCTCGACTCGACCGCGTTCACCCGCTTCACCCCGCCCGAGGACGAGCTGACGCGCGCCGCCTCGGTGCTGATCCTGTTCGGCCACGGCGAGCGGGGGCCGGATGTGCTGCTGCTGCGCCGCGCGGACACGCTCGGTTCGCACGCGGGCCAGGTAGCCTTCCCTGGCGGCGGCGCCGACCCGGAGGACGCCGACGTCGTCGCCACCGCCCTGCGCGAGGCCGAGGAGGAGACCGGGGTGGACCCGTCCGGCGTGCGGCCGGTCGCGATCCTGCCGGAGCTGTTCATCCCGGTGTCCAAGTTCGCCGTGACGCCGGTGCTCGCGCACTGGCACGCGCCGTCGCCGGTGCACGCCGTCGACCCGGCGGAGACGGCGGCGGTGGCCAGGGTGCCGCTGGCCGACCTGGCCGATCCGGCCAACCGCTTCCAGGTGCGCCGGCCCGGCACCACCTACAAGGGCCCGGCCTTCACCGTGAACGGACTGTTCGTGTGGGGGTTCACCGCGGGGCTGCTGACCGTCCTGCTCGAACTGGGCGGCTGGGCACGTGAGTGGGATCGCGGCGACGTCCGGGATCTTGACGTAGCGTTGCGCGATCATCTGCTCGCGACCGACTGAGGAGACGCGGTGAACTGGGTCGACGTCCTGGTCATTCTGCTGGCGCTGGTGGCGGCCGTCTCCGGCGCGCGCCAGGGCGTGGTGATCGCGTTGCCCGCGCTGGTCGGCGTGATCGGCGGGGCGGTACTGGGCATCCGCATCGCGCCGTGGGTCGTCGAGCTGTTCGAGAACCCCGCCGCCAAGGTCGCCTTCGCGGTCGCGACGGTGGTGTTCCTGGTCGCGCTCGGCGAGACGCTCGGCGTGTGGCTGGGGCGGCGGTTCAAGTACGCGGTCAAGCGGCGGTTCAACACAGACAAGCTGACCGGCATCGATCAGACGCTGGGCGCGATCGTGCAGGCCGTCGTGGTGTTCGTGGTGGCGTGGCTGATCGCGGTGCCGCTGACCGGTGTCGCGGCGCTGCCCGGGCTGGCGCGGGCGATCAACAACTCGACGGTGCTCGGCACGGTCGACAAGGCGATGCCGCCCGCCGCCGAGGGCCTGCCCAGCGAGCTGCGGAAGCTGCTCGACGTGTCCGGGTTCCCGTCCATTGTGGACCCGTTCCAGAAGACGCAGATCAACGACACCGCGCCGCCGGACACGACGCTCCAGGACAGCGCGGTGGTGCAGCAGTTGCGTGGCAGCGTGCTGAAGATCCGCGGCACCGCCGAGTCGTGCTCGCGCACGCTGGAGGGCAGCGGGTTCGTGATCGCGCCGCAGCGGGTGATGACGAACGCGCACGTGGTGGCGGGCACGGAGACGACGGCGGTGGAGACGTCGGCCGGGCGGCTGCCCGCGCGGGTCGTGTACTTCGACCCCGAGGTGGACGTCGCGGTGCTCGCCGTGCCCCGCCTGGACGCGACGCCCCTGAGCCTGGCGCCGGAACCGGCGAAGGCGGGCGACAGCGCGATCGTCCTCGGCTACCCGCTGGACGGCCCGTACCGTGCGACGCCGGCCCGGATCCGCAACGAGATCACGTTGCAGGGCCCGGACATCTACGACTCCCGCACCGTGCGCCGCGACGTCTATACCGTGCGGGCGCAGGTGCGCAGCGGCAACTCGGGCGGCCCGCTGGTCGACCCGCGGGGCCAGGTCGTCGGGGTGGTGTTCGGGGCGTCCGTCGAGGACGCCGACACCGGCTTCACGCTGACCGGCAACCAGGTGCGCCCGGTGATCGAGTCCGCGCCGTCGCTGAGCGCCCGGGTCTCCACCGGGGCTTGTGCCGCCTGACCCACGCGCGAGTTTCGCGCTCTGGGCCGCGAGTTCCGCGCTCGGTCGCGCGGGTTTCGCATTGCCGGGCGCGCTGCGTAGGTCCCGCGCCCGGTCGTGCGAGTCCCGCGCTCCGGGCCGCGAGGGCCGCGCTCGGGCGCGCGGATTTCGCGTTCCCGGGCGCGAGTTCCGCGCGGCCGCGGGAGTGCGGCGCTGCCGGCCGCCAGTTCTGCGATTGGTCCGGCGAGTTCACGCTGCCGGACGTAGGTCCCGCGCTCAGCCGCGCGAGTCCCGCGCTGCTGGACGCCGCTCCCGCGCCTGGCCCCGTGACGCCCGCGCTCCCGGCCGTTGGTCCCGCGCTCGGCCGTGCGGGTCGTGCGCTCCGGCCGCGAGCCCCGCGAGCCGTGCGAGTCCCGGCGTCAGGCCTTCGCCAGGAAGTCCAGCAGCGCCTTCGTCGTCTCGTCGGGCGCTTCCAGCTGCGGGAAGTGACCCACGTCCGCCAGTTCCTCCAGCACCGAGTGCGGCCCACGCCACGGAGCCGACGCCCGGGCGGTCTCCGGCAGCACGCACGGGTCCGCCGCGCCGTGGATCTGCAGCACCGGCGCCGCCACCCGGGCGCCGACCGCGTCGGCGAACCGGCGTCCTTCGCCGCGGAACTGGGCCCGGAACGCCCACCGGTAGTACTCCAGCGCGCTGTGCGCCACACCCGGGATCCGCACCGCTTCGCGGAACAGCGCGGCGCTGGTGTCGAAGTCGCGCGTCGCCGTCCACCGTGGACCGGACCAGGCGCGCAGCAGACCCTCCAGGTTGGCGCCGTCGTCCTCGGTGAGCCACCGCTCGGGCGCCATCGGCACCTGGAAGCGGAACAGGTGCGCCAGCGCCCGCGTCTGGTTGGACCCCTTGCGCCGGAACGCGGTGCGGGCGATCGCGCTGCGCAGAGCCATCGGGTGCGCGCCGCCCAGCACCGTCACCGACGCCACGACCCGCGGGTGCAGCGCGGCCGCCGTCCAGGCCAGCAGCCCGCCCCACGCGTGCCCGACCAGGTGCGCCTGCCGTTCGCCGAGCGCGCGGACCAGGCCGGCGACGTCACCGGCGAGCGTCCACGCGTCGTAGCCGCGAGGGGGTTTGTCCGAATCGCCGTAGCCGCGCAGGTCGGCCGCCACCGCGTGGTAACCAGCGTCGGCGAGGGCGGTGAGCTGGTGCCGCCAGGTCCACCAGAACTGCCCGAAGCCGTGCAGGAACAACACCAGCGGCCCGTGCCCGGCCTCGGCGACGTGCAGCCGGATGCCGTTCGCGGACACGTCGCGGTGCGCCCACGACCCGTCGATCCGGACGATGGACGGGTCGGGCGGCGTCACGGTCGCGCCTGAGCGGTTCAGCTGTGTTCGGGGACGGCGTCCCGGCGCGGCTTGAGGGCCGCGGCCGTGTCCTTGACGCTGGTGATGGTGCGTTCCGGCGCCCGGATCTTCTTGACCTTGCGGTAGCCGAGGAAGCCGAACAGCCCCGCGACCAGCAGCATCAGCAGGAACACGATGCCGAACGCGGCCCACCGCTTGAGCCACTCGGACAGCAGCTCGCCGAGGAAGAAAAAGAAGAAGAACGAGCTGTAGAGCCCGATCACCCCGGCGACGATGAAGAAGACGCTGCCCTTGGCGCCCTTGCGGACCTCGCCCATCACCTCGGACTTCGCCAGCTCGACCTCGGCCCTGACCAGCGTGGACAGGTGCTGGGTGGCCTGGCTGACGAGGCTGCCGATCGACTGGCCGTCGGAGGCGGACTCGGCCTCCGGGCTCAGCGGGATGTAGGGCACGGCCCCGTGGGCATCCCGACCGTTGCGTTCGTGCTCCTGGCTGCTCACGGGGGTCATCGTGCCAGAAGACCCAGCACGGGGCTCGGTTAGTCCTCCGCTGCGGCGTGTACCTTGTTGCGCCGCAGCAGCACCGCCGCCCCGGTCAGCGAGCACACGGCGGAGGCCAGCAGCACCGCCGTGCGGGCCAGCTCACTCGCCTCGCCCTCCAGCGCGAGGTCCGCGATCAGCAGCGACACCGTGAACCCGACGCCGCCGAGCAGCGACAACGCCGCGATGTCCCGCCAGCCGACCCCGCGCGGCTTCTCCGCGAGCCGCAGCTTCACCGCCGCGAAGCAGGCGCCGAAGATCCCGATCGCCTTGCCGACGACCAGCCCGAGGAACACCGCGAGCGGCACGGGCTCGGTGAAGACGCGGCCGAGCGAGTCGCCGCTGACCGCGATACCGGCCGCGAACAACGCGAACACCGGCACGGCCACGGCCGCCGACCAGGGCTGCAGCCGGTGCTCCAGCCGGATCGCCGGCGCGTGCTCCTCGTCCGGGTCCGGCCGGACGCGGGTGAGCAGGCCGAGCGCGACCCCGGCGATCGTGGCGTGCACCCCCGCCGAGTGCACCGCGACCCACACGACGACCGCGAGCGGCACGTAGATCCACCACGCCCGCACCCGCTTGTGCTGCAGGAACGCGTACAGCGCGAGCGCGGCGACCGCGACCAGCGCGGCGACCAGGTTGAAGGACGTGGTGAACAACACGGCGATGAGGATGATCGCGCCCAGGTCGTCGACGACCGCCAGCGACAGCAGGAAGACGCGCGCGCTGCTCGGCAGGTTCGACGCGGTGAGTGCGAGCACACCCAGCGCGAACGCGATGTCGGTCGCAGTCGGGATCGCCCACGCGCGCTCCATGCCCTCCGCGCCACCGCCGGCGAGCAGGGCGACCACGGCGGGGACGACCATCCCGCCGACCGCGGCGATGATCGGCAGCACGGCCTTCTTGAGCTGCGACAACTCGCCGACGACCAGTTCGCGCTTGAGTTCCAGCCCGGCGACGAAGAAGAACAGCGCGAGCAGGCCGTCCTTGGCCCAGTCGCCGACCGACAGGTTGAGGTGCAGCAGGTGCGGACCGACGTGGAAGTCGCGCACCACCCGGTAGGACTCGCCGATCGGTGAGTTCGCCCAGATCAGGGCGATCGCGGTGGCGGCGAGCAGGATCATCCCGCCGGTGGTCTCGGTGCGCAGGTAACGCACGAATTCGCTGGCGGGGCGGCGCGGCTGGCCCACGGGACGGCTCCTCCGGGATCGATCGGACCGAGTCTTGCCGACCAGACTTCCCGGCGCACCGTGGACCATCGTACCTTACGGGCCGGTAACATGATGCCCAACAGGAGTCGTAGCATGTCACTCGCCAACGTTGTCTAGACCTTAAAAGGGCGGCGGCAGTGACGACCTCCACCGAGGCGAAGCGCGACACCCGGTTCTTCGGGCACCCGATCGGGCTCGCGAACCTGTTCGGCGTCGAGATGTGGGAACGCTTCTCGTACTACGGGATGCTCGGCATCCTGCCGATCTACCTCTACTACTCGGTCGCCGAGGGCGGCCTCGCGATGCCGGAGGCCACCGCCACCAGCATCGTCGGGGCCTACGGCGGTCTGGTGTACCTGTCCACGATCGTGGGCGCCTGGGTCGCCGACCGCCTGCTGGGGTCCGAGCGCACGCTGTTCTACAGCGCCGTGCTGATCATGATCGGGCACATCAGCCTCGCGTTCCTGCCCGGTTTCCTGGGCATCGGCGTCGGCCTGGTGTGCGTCGCGGTCGGCAGCGGCGGGCTCAAGGGCAACGCCACCGCCGTGGTCGGCACGCTCTACGGCGAGAAGGACGAGCGGCGCGACGCCGGCTTCACGATCTTCTACATGGGCGTCAACCTGGGCGGGTTCGTCGGCCCGCTGCTCACCGGGCTGGCGCAGAGCGAGGTCGGCTTCCACCTCGGGTTCGGGCTCGCCGCGATCGGCATGGCGATCGGCCTGACCCAGTACACGATCTTCCGGCGCAACCTGCCCGACACCGCGCGCGAGGTGCCCAACTCGTTGCCCGCGCAGCGGCGGCCCGCGGTCGGCGGGGTGCTGCTGGTGCTGGTCGCCGTCATCGTGGCGGCCGTGCTGACCGGGATCGTCACCGCGGCCAACCTGTCCGACGTGGTCGTGTGGATCGTCGGCATCGCGTCGGTGGTGTACTTCGCGGTGATCCTGACCAGCAGCAAGATCACCGCCATCGAGCGGCGGCGGGTGCTGTCGTTCATCCCGATGTTCATCGCCAGCGCCGCGTTCTTCGCGCTGTACCAGCAGCAGTTCACGGTGGTCGCGGTGTACTCGGACCAGCGGCTGGACCGCGACCTGTTCGGCTGGGAGATGCCGGTCAGCTGGGTGCAGTCGATCAACCCGGTGTTCATCCTGCTGCTCGCACCGGTGATCGCCGCGATCTGGGTCAAGCTGGGCTCGCGGCAGCCGTCGACGCCGATCAAGTTCGCGCTCGGCACGTCCGTGATGGGTGTGGCGTTCCTGCTGTTCCTGTTCTTCGCGGGCGGCGCGGCCAACAGCACGCCGCTGCTCGCGCTGGTCGGGATCCTGCTGGTGTTCACCGTCGCGGAGCTGATGCTGTCGCCGGTCGGGCTGTCGCTGTCGACGAAGCTGGCGCCGGACGCGTTCCGCACGCAGATGGTCGCGTTGAACTTCCTGTCGGTCTCGCTGGGCACCGCGCTGTCCGGCTCGCTGGCCGAGTACTACGACACCGACCACGAGACGTCGTACTTCGGCATCGTCGGCGGGGTGGCCGTCCTGATCGGTGTGGTGCTGGCGCTGATCAGCCCGTTCGTGCGAAAGCTGATGTCGGGCGTGCGCTAGCCGGTCGAATCCGACCGGTGTCGTTCGACGGCTATGTAGCGGGCCTGAACGACGGACCGGGAAAACCCCGGCGGCGACGGCCTCATGCGCCTGCACGAATGGGCGTTCACCCCGGACTTCCAACCGCGCTGATCCGGTCCGAGTGCCGAGCTGGTGGACCGGATCGGCGCGGCCGGTGCGGTCGTCACCGGGCGGCGGACCGCGGAGGAGGTGGACCACTGGGGTGGCGACCACGGGTGCATGGGCGGGCGTGCTGGACGAGGTGCAGATTCACCAGATCCCCGTCCTGTTCGGCGGCGGCCGCAGGCTGTTCGACGTACTGCCCGCGCGGATCGAGCTGAAGATCCTCGAGGTGATCGACACGCCCGAGGCCACCCACATCCGCTACCGCGTTCTGCGCTAGCCGGCGGTGATGCCGAACAGCGTGCCCACGTAGTAGGTGACCAGCATGGTCAGCGCGCCGACGCCGACGTTGCGCGCGACCGCCCGGCCCGGCGCGGCGCTGCCGAGCCGGGCGCTGGTGTACCCGGTCAGCGCGAGGCCCGCGACGACGGCGATCGCGCACGTCCACACCCGCCACGACGTGGGCGGCAGCGCGATCGCCAGCAGCGGGATGAGCGCGCCGACGGAGAACGACACGAACGACGCCCACGCGGCCTGCCACGGGTTGGTCAGCTCGTCGGGATCGATGCCGAGCTCGGCCTCCGCGTGCGCGGCGAGCGCGTCCTTCTGCGACAGCTCGCGGGCCACCTGCTCGGCGAGCTCCCGGGACAGGCCCTTGTCCTCGTAGATGTCGGCGAGTTCGCGCTCCTCGGCTTCCGGCATCGTCTTCAGTTCTTGTTTCTCCAGCTTGAGCGCGGCCTGTTCGGTATCGCGCTGGGTGCTGACCGAAACGTATTCCCCGCCCGCCATGGAAAGCGCGCCTGCGACCAGTCCGGCTATTCCGGCCATCAGAATGGCGCCGTGGTCGGTGGTCGCGCCCGCGACGCCGACGACGAGCCCGGCGACGGACACGATCCCGTCGTTGGCCCCGAGAACCCCGGCACGCAGCCAGTTCAGCCTGCTGCCCAGGCTCTCGCGGTGGGGTTCGTGGGCGTGCGCCTCGGCGGCGTCCTTCGTTTCGGTCACGTTGTCATTGAAGCATCTCGGGGCCGATCGTCCCCATTAGCTGAGTCTTACCTAAATCTCCGCGGAACCCTCGCGGTAAATCTTCGCGGCGGAGATCCGGCCGTCGCGGAAACGGTAGAAACCGGCAATCGCGAAGGTGTGCTCGGCGCCGTCGGCGGTCAGCGTCTCGGTGAGCTGCGCCGCGGCCTGGTCACCCGATGCGATGACGTTGTCGATCGTCAGCGTCGGCAGGAGCCCGCGCAGCGCGCCCTCGAACAGGTCGGCCAGCTCTGCGCTGCCGCGGACGGTCGTGGTGCCGGTGATCCAGGTGGCGTCGTCGGTGAACCCGGCCATCAGAGCGGCGAGGTCGCGGTCGTTGAACGCCTCGACGTGCGCTTCCAGCGCGGAGACGGGATCGGTCACCCCGCGATCCTGGCACGCGGAAAAAAAAGTCCGGTCGTCGATGTCGAGAACGCGTGAACGGCTCCGTCCCCGGTGCGAACGCGGCCAGAATGGGTCGCACCACGATCGAGGAGACGACCATGGCGAAGTATCTGCTGCTCAAGCACTACCGGGGCGCTCCGGCGGCGGTCAACGACGTGCCGATGGACCAGTGGGCGCCGGAGGAGATCACGACGCATGTGCAGTACATGCGGGATTTCGCGGCCCGGTTGGAGGAGACCGGTGAGTTCGTCGACGGTCAGGCGCTGGCGCCGGAGGGCGCGTGGGTGCGCTACGACGGGGAGGGGCGTCCGCCGGTGACCGACGGTCCGTTCCCGGAGACCAAGGACCTGATCGCCGGGTGGATGGTGATCGACGTGGACAGCTACGACCGTGCGGTGGAGCTGGCCGGGGAGCTGTCGGCCGCACCGGGGGCGGGTGGGAAGCCGATCCACGAGTGGCTCGAGCTGCGCCCCTTCCTCGCCGAGCCGCCCACGGTCACGGAATGAGCCCTGCGGTGGACGAGGCCCTGCTCCGGGGCCTCACCCCGACTGTGCTCGCGATCCTCGTCCGCCGCGGAGCCGACTTCGCGGCGGCCGAGGACGCGGTGCAGGAGGCGCTCGTCGAGGCGTTGCGCGTGTGGCCGGACGACCCGCCGCGCGATCCGAAGGGCTGGCTCGTCACGGTGGCGTGGCGCAAGTTCCTGGACGCGACCCGCGCGGAAGCGGCGCGGCGGCGTCGTGAGGACCTCGTCGACGTGGAGCCGGCGCCCGGGCAGGCCGTCGGGGTGGACGACACGCTCCAGCTGTACTTCCTGTGCGCGCACCCGTCGCTGACCCCGTCGTCCGCGGTCGCGCTCACGTTGCGTGCCGTCGGCGGCTTGACGACGCGGCAGATCGCCGCCGCGTACCTGGTGCCGGAGGCGACGATGGCGCAGCGGATCAGCCGCGCCAAGCGGACGGTCGCCGGGGTGCGGTTCGACCAGCCCGGCGACGTCGCCACCGTGCTGCGCGTGCTCTACCTGGTGTTCAACGAGGGCTACTCCGGTGACGTCGACCTGGCCGCCGAGGCGATCCGGCTGACCCGCCAGCTCGCGGCGGTGATCGACCACCCCGAGGTGGCCGGGCTGCTCGCCCTGATGCTGCTGCACCACGCCCGGCGCGCGAGCCGGACCGCGCCCGACGGCAGTCTGGTGCCGCTCGCCGAGCAGGACCGCGGCCGGTGGGACACCCGCCTGATCGCGGAGGGCGTGGAGATCCTGCAGGCGGCGCTGGCCCGTGACCGGCTCGGTGAGTTCCAGGCGCAGGCCGCGATCGCCGCCCTGCACGCCGACGCGCCCACCGCGGAGGAGACCGACTGGGTGCAGATCGTCGAGTGGTACGACGAGCTGGTGCGGCTGACGGACAGCCCCGTGGTGCGCCTGAACCGGGCGGTGGCGGTCGGCGAGGCGGACGGCCCCCGCGCGGGCCTGGCGGAACTCGCGTCCCTGGACGAGGGGCTGCCGAGGTACGCCGCGGTGTCGGCGTACCTGCACGAACGCGATGGTGACCTGGCGAGCGCCGCCCGGCTGTACGCGGAGGCCGCCACGAAGGCGACGAACCTCGCCGAACGCGACCACCTGACCCGCCAAGCCGCACGACTGAACACGAGGCTGCGAGGGTGACGCCCCAACGCCTCAACGCCCCGATGCACCGTCGCCCCGACGCGCCAACTCCCCAACGCCCCGGCGCACCCCTGCCCGCGCCGGGACGCTGAGAGCTGCCTGCGCTGGGGGCGCTGGCACGGCCACGCTCGCTGAGAGGCCCGCTCCACAGGCGCGGAGCCCCTTACTGGTGGTGGCCTCCGGCAATCCCGCGCCTTTACCCCGCCGGGTGCCAGGACTCTGGCCGCATTGCTGGGCGTGCCCGCTCAGCGGGCGCAGTAGCCCCTTGTCGGGTGGTGGCCGCTGGCAATCCCGCGCCTCTGCCCACGCCGGGTGCCAGGACTCCGCCCACGTGCCCGGGTGTGCCCGCTCTGCGGGAGCAGCAGCTGCCGCCGGGTGGTGGCCGCCGGCGACCCCGCGCCTCTGCCCCACCCGGGTGCCAGGGCTCCGGCCGCGCTGCCGGGCATGCTCGGCAATTCGGGCGCGGTAGCCCCACCGGGTGGTGGCCGCCGGCGACCCCGCGCCATTCCCCGCCGGGTGCCAGGACTCCGCCCACCCTCCCGGGCATGCCCGCTCCGCGGGCACGGCAGCTGCCACCGGGCGATGGCCTCCGGCGACCCCGCGCCGCTACCTACCCGGGTGCCAGGACTCGCTCCCAGCCGGGCGCCCGGTCAGCCGATCGCCTCCGGCAAGCGCCGGACGCGGTAGGCCGCCTCGATCGTGTTGCCCGTCGCCGGGTCGCCCAGTTCGACCCGCCATTCGCCGGCGAACTGGTTCACCCCCGGCACCATCGGGATCGTCCCCGAGATCAGCACCACCCCCGGCTCGTACAGCCCGCGCTCGCGCAGCACGTCCAGCCAGTGCTGCGGCGTCAGCAGCTCCGCGAGCGTGCCGTCCTGGATCAGCTGCCCGTCGGCCCAGCCGCGCAGCGTCAGCGAGTCCAGTCGGTCCGCCACGTCGTCCAGCCGCCACGCCTGGCGCCCCAGCACGTCCGGTGCCGCGTTCTTGCTCCACGCCACCCCGTGCACCTCGAGCTCCCGGTCGGTGTGGTCGCACGCGACGGTGAGCAGCACCCCGTCCGCGGTGATCACCAGCGCCCACTCCGCCTCGCCGGACGTGCGGTCGTGCTGGGCGGGCACCTCGTCGGTCTGGGCGGCCAGGTACGGGGCGACCGGGTACAGCGCCGGCGTGACCTTCGGCGCCGGCACGCCCAGCTCGGCCAGCTCGGCGACGTGCGCGGCGACGTCGGCCTGGTCGCGGCCCGCGTACCCGGCGTTCAGCAAGGTCGTCACCGGAGTGGTCACCGTCGTGCCGTCGGGCAGGTCGAAGCTCAGCGTCGGCATGTCGTCCTCCGTAATTTCGGGTAACCCAGTTCTTACCTGCGAGGGGTTGCGCATGCAGGTTGTATACAACGAGTATTACAGCATCGTGGCACCGAATAGATCAGGATGTGAGCAATGACCTCGGTAACGCCGACCGTGGACAGGGCGTCGCTACGGCGTGCCTTCCTGGCGAGCCTGTCCGGCACGTCGCTGGAGTGGTACGACTTCGCGGCCTACTCGGTGGCCGCGGCCACCGTTTTCGGACACCAGTTCTTCCCGGCCGGCGACCCGCTGGTCAGCACGATGGCCGCGTTCTCCACCTACGCCGTCGGCTACCTCTCCCGCCCGCTCGGCGGGTTCGTCTTCGGCCGTCTCGGCGACGTGCTCGGCCGCAAGCGTGTCCTGGTGATCACGCTGCTGCTCACCGGCATCGCCACCTTCCTCATCGGCGTCCTGCCGACCCACTCCGCGATCGGCGGCTCGGCGGCGGTGCTGCTGGTCCTGCTGCGCTTCGCCCAGGGCGTCGGCATCGGCGGTGAGTGGGGCGGCGCGGTGCTGCTGTCCAGCGAGTTCGGCGATCCGAAGAAGCGCGGGTTCTGGGCCTCCGCCGCCCAGGTCGGCCCGCCCGCGGGCAACCTGCTCGCCAACGGTGTGCTCGCGCTGCTGGCTCTGCTGCTGACCGAGGCGCAGTTCGACTCGTGGGGCTGGCGCGTGGCGTTCCTGCTGTCCGCCGTGCTCGTCGCGTTCGGTCTGTGGATCCGGCTCAAGCTGGAGGAGACCCCGGTCTTCAAGCGCATCGCGGAGAGCGGCGAGCGGCCCAGCGCGCCGATTTCCGAGGTCTTCAAGTACGAGCGCCGGGCCCTGCTGGCCGCGATCTTCGTCCGCGTCTGCCCCGACGTGCTGTACGCGCTGTTCACCGTCTTCGTGCTGACCTACATGACCCAGGAGCTGGGCATGTCCCGCAGCCAGGGCCTCACCGCGGTCATGATCGGGTCTGCCGGACAGCTCATCCTGATGCCGGCGTTCGGCGCGCTGTCGGACCGGATGAACCGCCGCAAGCTCTACCTCTTCGCGACCATCGCCGCGGCGATCTGGCCGTTCGTGTTCTTCCCGCTGGTGTCCGGCCGCTCGTTCGGCCTGCTGCTGGTCGGCATCGTGATCGCGCTCGTCATCCACGCCGCGCTGTACGGTCCGCAGGCCGCGCTGATCACCGAGCAGTTCACCGAGCGCCTGCGCTACACCGGCAGCTCGCTGGCCTACACGCTCGCCGGCGTGATCGGCGGCGCCATCGCGCCGCTGCTGTTCACCTCGCTGCTGGCCGGTTTCGACAGCTGGGTCGCGCTCGCGCTGTACGTGGTGGTGACCGCGGTGGTCAGCATCGTCGGCATCGCGCTCGCGCGGGAGGCCCGCGACGAGACTCAGGTGGTCGTCAGCTGATGCTTCAGGGTCTGGGCGTGGTGGTCGTCGATGGCGGCCAGCGCCGCCTCGACCTCACCGTTGGCCAGTGCGGTCACAATGGCCTGGTGCTCGTGGATGACCTCCGCGTGCCGGGTGCCTGACCGCCGCAGCGCGACGAGCCCGGCACGCACCTGCCGGGCTCGCAGCGCGGTGTAGGTCCGGCTCAGCATCGAGTTGCCCGCGGCCTCGACGAGCAGCGTGTGGAAGTGCGCGTCGAGTTCGATGAACTCCTTGGCCGACGCCGGGTCGTCGCAGCGCTCCTGCTGTTCGAGGACCTGCTGCATCGCCCGCCACGGCACGGTCCCGGCCGCCATCACGCGCTCGGCCGCGAACCGTTCGAGCAGCCCGCGCAGTTCGACGAGGTCCCGCAGGTCGCGCCCGGTCAGCGGCGCGATGTACGCGCCCCGGTTGGGCACGAGCTGCACCAGTTCCTCGGCGGCGAGCTGCAGCAACGCCTCGCGCACGGGGGTGCGGGAGACGCCGACGCGCTCGGCGACCTCCTGTTCGCTGATGAAGCCGCCCTCGGCGTCGGGGTCGGCCAGCACGGTGTTCTTCAGGTAGTCGTAGGCCTTCGCCCGCCCGGACTGGGCGGGCTTGCTCGTCGCCGGCATCCGGGCTCCCTCCATACACGTTGTATACAGATGGTACGCGGAAAGTGTCCGGTGGGAAAAGAACGCCGGGGCGGATGCCTGATCGATGGACATCCGCCCCGGCGGGTCTCGGGATCGCCGGTCGGCGGTCGGTTCCGGCGGGCGAACGCGACCGCGGTCTCCGGCTGGTCCTGGGTGGTCGGCAGCACGCCGAGCTGCTCGGCGAGCAGCGCCGCGACGAGCGGCATGCGGCTCGGCCCGCCGACCAGGTAGACGCCGGTGAGGTCAGCCGTCGAGCTCGGCGAGGGCCTGCCTGGCCTGTTCCAGCTCCGCCTCCAGGGCGGCGACCTTGGCCTTCTGCTGCTCGACGGCCGCGTTGATCACCTCGTCGATCGGCGTCGAGAGGTCCTCGTGCAGCTCCTTGGCCGCGCGGGACACGGCCGAGGCCGGGATCTTCAGGCCCTGCGCGACCCACTTCGAGCCGTGCTTGAGCTCGGCCTGCCACTCGCCGTCGGCGGTGCCGGTGACGGTGAGCGTGAGCTCGACGGTGCGGGTCTTCTTCGCCGCGGAGGCCTTCGGGCGGCCGCGCTTGGGCTTGGCTTCCTCGCTTTCGGCGGAGGTGGCGGCGGGAGCGGGAGCGGCTGCGGAGTCGTCCGTGACCGGCGCCGGCGTGACGGGGGTGTCCTGCTCCTGCGGGGTGGTCGTGGTGTCCAAGCTCATCGGTGCTGCGGTCTCCCTCTCGTGGGGTCCGGCTACGTCGGCCCGAATTCTAGAACAGGCGTTCGATAGCCGCTCGCTGGGGTGTGCCCGGCGATTGTCCCGCGCTACCTACTTCCGCGTACCCCCGGGGCGGCGCGCCCGGAGGTACCGCTACGCTGCCGCCATCACCCGCCAGGGTGAGGAAGCAGTGTCGCTCGATGGGGGCAGGTGGAAGTGGGCGTTACTTATCTGTACCCGATCGGGTGTATCTCGTTTTTCCTGCGACCTCGGCAAATGCAGCATTTGCCCTGCTCTCCCTAACCGACCCCCGTCACCCGGGAGTTTGATCACCTAGGGGGGTCCTGATAGCAATAAGGCCCAAGGCGCACCTGCGGTGCCGCATGTCTTCGGGGGAGACCGCCTTGGTGAATTCTTGTCCGATGTAGGTCCTCAAGGATTGTGGTAATGCGCATGACGTGCAGCTCGCGCACGCAGACGGGTTCTGCGCGCCGCGGACGGCTCCCGGTCCGGCTCCTCGCCGTGGCCGGGGTCTCGACCCTGGCACTGCTCACCGGGGCGTGCTCCGGTGGCGACGAGGACGGCGTGAAGCCGGCCGCGGTGAGCCAGGAAGACCTGACCCAGCTGCCGGAGGCGACCACGTTCGCCACGGTCGCGAACGCCCCGCTCGACCCGCAGCCATCCGGTGGCGCGACGGCCGGCCGCGTGATCCACCCCAAGGCCGACATGGTCGTGTACGACTCCGTTGGCGGCAAAGCGATCGCGAAGCTGCCGTCCATCCAAATGGGATCGCCGACGTGGGTGCCGGTGATCGCGGAGCAGGGCGACTGGGCGCACGTCCTCCTGCCGACCCGGCCCAACGCCGCGTCCGGCTGGGTGCACCTGAGCGAGGGCGCCGCCGAATCCGCGCAGAACGACTACGTGGTCAATGTGGACCGTGCCGCGTTCAGCCTGGAGATCCTGGAGAGCGGCAAGTCGATCGGCAAGTGGACGATCGGCACCGGCAAGCCCGAACACCCGACCCCGGCGGGGCGTGCTTACATCATCGCCTCGATCGAGGAAACGAAGAACACCTACAGCCCGATCGTGCTGCCGCTGAGCTACCACTCCGATTCGCTGGAGACCTTCGGCGGCGGCCCGGGCACGGTGGGACTGCACACCTGGCCGAACAACAGCTTCGCCGGTCAGGCGAACAGCGACGGCTGCATCCGGGTGCCCTCCGAGGCGCTCGACGAGCTCGTCAAACTGCCGCTCGGCACGATCGTGAACATCACGTGACGTCCTGAGCTTCTTCGCACTTCGCCGGCGGTCGGAATGCACCACGGGGGGCCGCCGGCTTCATTCCGCATTTCCATTTCACGAAAGGGAATTCCTTGTCCAGAAAGAAGGCTGTGGCCGGCGGCGTCGGCGTGCTCGCGACCGCGCTCGCCACCTCGGTGCTGCTCGCGCCCGCCGCGGGTGCGACCACGACCACCACGGACGGCGTCAACTCCGCCTACGCGATCGCCGCCAAGGGCCTCCTCGGGATCGACCCCAGCCCGTACGTGACCGACGAGAAGGGCTTCGAGCAGAAGTCCCTCGCCACGCTGAACGTGCCGGGCCTGGCCCAGGTCAAGCTGCTCAACGCCTCGGCGGGCGCCGGCCAGGCGCGCGCCAGCGTCGCCGACGTCAACGTCGGCCTCGGCGTCGGCAAGCCGCTCCTGACCGCGACCGCCATCGAGGCGGAGTGCGAGGGCGGCAAGGGCACCTCGTCGCTGGCCAAGGCGAAGCTCGGTGACATCACCCTCGACGTGACCGCGCCGACCAACACCACGGTCGCCGTGCCGGGTCTGCTCTCGGTCGTGCTGAACAAGCAGACCAAGAAGGACGACGGTTCGATCACCGTCACCGCGATCTCCATCAAGATCGACAACCTGCAGACGCTGGACATCGCGTCGGTCACCTGCGCGCCGGGCGACGACGACAACGGCGGTGGCGAGACCCCGACCACCAAGCCGACGACGAGCACCTCGAAGCCGGGCACCAGCACCCCGACCTCGACGAAGACCAGCTCCGGTGGCGGCGCCGGCTCGGGTGCGGGCGACAAGCCCGACGCCAACGGCAAGGCCCCGCGGCCGACCCCGGTGAAGGCCCACCTGGACGTCACCGGCTGATCCACTTTTTCCTCGGGTTCCCATGACAAGGGCCCTGCACCGCGAGGTGCAGGGCCCTTGTTCGTGCGTCAGTCCTCCTTGCCGGACTTCAGGCCGCTGGAGATCAGCTCCATGACGCTGGAGTCGGCCAGCGTGGTGACGTCGCCGATCTGCCGGTTCTCGGCCACGTCGCGCAGCAGGCGGCGCATGATCTTGCCGGAGCGGGTCTTCGGTAGCTCGGGCACGACCATGATCTGCCGCGGCTTGGCGATCGGACCGATCTCCTTGGCGACGTGGTTGCGCAGCTCCTGCACCGCCTCGTCGCCGCCCTCGGCCGCGGAGCCGCGCAGGATCACGAACGCGACGATGCCCTGCCCGGTGGTCGGGTCGGAGGCGCCCACCACCGCGGCTTCGGCGACCGTCGGGTGCGACACGAGAGCGCTTTCGACCTCCGTGGTGGAGATGCGGTGGCCGGACACGTTCATGACGTCGTCGACCCGGCCGAGCAGCCAGATGTCGCCGTCGTTGTCGTACTTCGCGCCGTCACCGGCGAAGTAGAAGCCCTGGTCGGCGAACCGCGACCAGTAGGTGTCGCGGAAGCGCTCGTCGTCGCCCCAGATGCCGCGCAGCATCGACGGCCACGGCTTGTCCAGCACCAGGTAACCGCCGCCGCCCTTGCCGACCTCGGTCGCGGTGTCGTCGACGACCTTCGCCGAGATGCCGGGCAGCGGGCGCTGCGCCGAACCGGGCTTGGTCGAGGTGACGCCCGGCAGCGGCGAGATCATGATCGCGCCGGTTTCGGTCTGCCACCAGGTGTCCACGATCGGCGCCTTGCCCGCGCCGATGTGCTCGCGGTACCACATCCACGCCTCGGGGTTGATCGGCTCGCCGACGCTGCCCAGCACGCGGAGGCTGGACAGGTCGTACTTCGCCGGGATGTCCTCGCCCCACTTCATGAACGTGCGGATCAGGGTCGGCGCGGTGTAGTAGATGGAGACCTTGTGGTTCTGGATGATCTCCCAGTGCCTGCCCTCGTGCGGCGTGTTGGGGGTGCCCTCGTAGACCACCTGGGTCGCGCGGTTCGCCAGCGGGCCGTAGACGATGTAGGAGTGGCCGGTCACCCAGCCGATGTCGGCGGTGCACCAGTAGACGTCCTCGCCCGGCTTGTGGTCGAAGACGACGTGGTGGGTGTAGGCGACCTGGGTCAGGTAGCCGCCGGAGGTGTGCAGGATGCCCTTCGGCTTCCCGGTGGTGCCGCTGGTGTAGAGGATGAACAGCGGGTGCTCGGAGTCGAACGCCTCCGGGGTGTGCTCGGTGGACTGGCCGTCGACGAGCTCGTGCCACCACACGTCCCGCTCGCTCATCGGGACCTCTTCGCCGGTGCGGCGCACGACGATGACCTTCTCGACGCTCGCGGCGCCGTCGAGGGCCTCGTCGACGTTCGTCTTCATCGGCGCGGCCTTGCCGCGGCGGTACTGGCCGTCGGAGGTGATCACGACCTTGGCCTCGGCGTCGTCGACGCGGGAGCGCAGCGCCGCCGGGGAGAACCCGCCGAAGACGACGCTGTGCATCGCGCCCAGCCGCGCGCAGGCCAGCATCGCGACGATCGCCTCGGGGATCATCGGCAGCTGGATGGCGACCCGGTCGCCGGAGGTGACGCCGAGGGAGGCCAGCGCGTTCGCGGCCTTGGACACCTCGTCCTTGAGCTGGGCGTAGGTGATGTCACGGGTGTCGCCCGGCTCGCCGACCCAGTGGATGGCGACCTGCTCGCCGTGCCCGGACTCGACGTGCCGGTCGACGCAGTTGTACGCGACGTTCAGCTTGCCGCCGACGAACCACTTGGCGAAGGGCGCGCCCGACCAGTCGAGGACCTGGGACCACTTGGTGTCCCAGTGCAGCCGCTCCGCCTGCTCGGCCCAGAACGCTTCGCGGTCGGCGTCGGCCTTCTCGTACCAATCGGCCTTCGCGTTGGCCTGCGCCGCGAACTCGTCGGTCGGCGGGAACGTCCGGTTCTCGGTGAGCAGGTTGTCCAGCGCGGGGGACTGCTCTGTCATGGTGCACGGCCTCCTGAAGTCACTCATCACTGGCTGACGCCGGATGCACGGTAGCGACGTTAGCCCCCGCGACGAAAGAGCGCAGCACCTCACGGCACGTCCCGCGCCGATCACCGCACGCGATCGAGCAGTTTCTCCTGTGTCGTAGGCCACTCCTCGGCGAGCAGCGAGTAGACGACGGTGTCGCGGCGGCTGCCGTCCGGGCGGATGCGGTGCGCGCGCAGCAGGCCCTCCCGGCTGGCGCCGAGCCGCTCGATGGCACGCTGCGACTTCTCGTTGCGGTGGTCGGTGTGCCAGGTGACCCGCCGTGCGCCGAGCACGTCGAAGGCGCGTTCCAGCAGCAGGAGTTTGGCTTCGGTGTTCAGCGCCGTGCGCTGCCACTGACTGCCGATCCAGGTGTAGCCGATGGCGAGGCCGCGGTGGCGCGGGACGATCTCGTAGTAGGAGGTCGTGCCTGCGACGCGGCCGGTGGTGGCGTCGACCTGTGCCCACGCGATCCGGCCGGGCTCGGCGAGGATGTCGTCGATCATGGCCCTGGTGTCGTCGAGAGTTGCCGGTTGGCGCAGGCTGAGCCAGCGCCAGACCTCGGGGTCGCGGCCGGCTTCGTGCAGGCCCTCGGCGTGTTCCTGGCCGAGCGGTTCGAGGTGGACGTGCTTGCCGCGCAGCGCGGGCCGGTCGTGCCAGTTCACGCGGGGACGGTACCTGTCCGAAATGGTCTTTCGGCAGTGCCAGTACCGGCTTGCTTTCAAGGTCCACTTCGTCGCCTCATATGCTCGCGGGGACGCGTCGAAGGAGGTCCGAGTGGCTGAGCGGGAAGAGCTCACCTGGGAGTTGTTCGGTTCGGCCAGCCGGGAGCTCGCCCAGCAGGTGGCGGACAGCGGGTACGAGCCGGACGTGATCCTGTCCATCGCCCGCGGCGGGTTGTTCGTCGCCGGCGCGCTCGGCTACGCGCTCGACGTGAAGAACCTGCACGTCATGAACGTCGAGTTCTACACCGGCGTCGGCGAGCGGCTCGAACTGCCGGTGATGCTGCCGCCGGTGCCGAACGCCGTCGACCTGACCGGCGCGAAGGTCCTGGTGGCCGACGACGTCGCCGACACCGGCGCCACGCTCAAGCTGGTGCGTGACTTCTGCGCCGACCACGTGGCGGACGTGCGGTGCGCGGTGGTGTACGAAAAGCCCTGGTCAGAGGTGAAGTGCGAGTACGTCTGGCGGCGCACGGACCGGTGGATCAACTTCGCCTGGTCGAAGCAGCCGCCGGTGATCCGGCGCGAGGGGCAGGTGCTGGACGCATGAGCGACCCACTGGCGCCGCTGCTCGAACTGGAGGGTGTGGCCGAGGCGGCGAAGAAGGCGCAGGACGCGGTCTTCGCCGTGCACCGGCTCCCCGTGAACCTGCGCGGCGGCTCGGCCACCGCGGCCGAGGCATCTGTCCGGGGCGCCCGGGCGTCGGCCGCGCTCGACGGCGCGGACCCGGAAATTCCGGCCGACGCCGAGGTGAAGGACCCGATCCTGGCCGGCGCGCTGCGGGTGGCGGAGGCGAGCGAGTCGCTGCTGCCCACGTGGCGCCGCGCCCCGCGACAGGCGCTGGCCCGGATGCACGTCCTGGCCGCGGCCGATCTCGTCGACGACCAGGACGCGCTGGGCCGCCCCGACCCGGCCGCCGGTGCCCGTCTGGACTTGCTGACGCAGCTGGTCACGGGCGCGACGTCGGTGCCGGGCCCCGTGCTGACCGCCGTCGTGCACGGCGAGCTGCTCAGCCTGCGGCCCTTCGGCACGGCGGACGGCGTGCTGGCCCGCGCCGCGGCTCGCCTGACCATGACGGCGACCGGAGTCGACCCGAAGGGCCTGAGCGTCCCCGAGGTCGCCTTCTTCCGCCGGTCAGCCCGGTACCAAGAGACGGCGGCAGCCTTCGCGACCGGAAGCCCCGACGGCGTGCGCTCGTGGCTCCTCTTCGTGTGTGAAGCGCTGGAAGCGGGCGCGCGGGAGGCCAAGAGCATCGCCGACGCCGCCGGCTGAGCTGCCTCGTCGGCGGGCCGCGTTCCGCACGCGGCGGTGGGCCGGGGTTGACCGCGGTGCCGTGCGCGGGCCGTCGTCAACCGCTCGCAGTCGCGCAATTCCGGGGAAGTGCGACGCTCCCCGCGCACCTCCCCGGGACTGCGCGACCTCAGGTCGTCGCGCAGGCGAGCAGCGCCTCCCGCACGTGCCCGCCGTTCGCGGCCAGCATGTCCGCCGCCGTCGCCGCGTCCACCCCGCACAGCAGGTGCACCAGCGCGACCTTCAGGTCACCGTTCGCCTCCGCCAGGGCCTCGGCGGCTTCCCGCTCGTCCGCGCCCGTCGCCTCGCTGAGGATGCGCAGCGTCCGGCCGCGCAGCTTCGCGTTGGTCGCACGCAGGCTGACCATCAGGTTCGAGTAGGTCCGGCCGAGCTTGATCATCGTGGCCGTGGAGAACGCGGTCAGCAGGATCTTCTGCGCCGAGCCCGCCTTCATCCGCGTCGACCCCGCGATGACCTCCGGACCGGTGTCCACCGAGATGAACACGTCGACCCCGGACGGCCTGGCCGCACGCGCGTTGCCCGAAACCAGGCCGGTCGTCGCGCCCAGCCGCGCGGCCGCCTGCAGCGCGCCGATGACGAACGGGGTGCGGCCGGACGCGGTCAGGCCCAGCACGAAGTCGCCGGCCCGCACCGAAGCCGAGATCTCCGCGGCACCCGCGGCAGCGTCGTCTTCGGCGTTCTCGACCGCTTCGCGCAACGCCCGGTCGCCGCCCGCGTGGTGCGCGACGAACCAGTCGGCAGGCACGTTGAACGTCGGCACGAGCTCGGCGGCGTCCAGCGTCGCCAGACGGCCGGACGTCCCCGCGCCGACGTAGTGCACACGATGGCCGGTGCGCAGCGCCTCCACCGCATGATCGACCGCGTCCGCCAGCTCGGGCAGGACCTTGGCGACCGCATCGGGGACCCGGCGGTCCTCGTCGTTGATCATGGTCAGGATGCCGAGGGTCGACATCCGGTCGATCTCGGTGGTGCGGGGGTTGCGCTGCTCGGTCGGGGAATCGACGTGGACCACCTGACTCGGCACCGTCATCATGCGTCTCACCGTTTCCTTCGTGCTCACTTTCCGGTTTCTCGCGGCCGCCTCCGGCCGTCCGGTCGCACGCCGAGGCGGTGACCGCCGACGGCGTCGCGAGTGGCTTCCAGCGCGGCGGACGCGCTCTCCATGTGGTGCTGCGCGACGCCGATGAACACGCAGTCGATGACCGTGAGCTGGGCGATCCGGCTCGCGGTCGCGCCCGAGCGGAAGGTCGTCTCGCGTGCGGCCGTGGTCAGCACGTAGTCGGCGACCTCGGTGATCGGCGAGCGCGGGAAGTTGGTCAGCGCCACCGTGGTCGCGCCGTGCTCGCGGGCCACCCGCAGCGCCTCGACGGTGTCGGTGGTCGCGCCGGTGTGGGAGACGCCGATCGCGACGTCGCCGGCGCCCAGCACGGCGGCCGAGGTCAGCATGATGTGCGTGTCCGACCAGGCGAAACACACGCGGCCGATGCGGTGCAGCTTCTGCTGCAGGTCCGCGGCGACGAACGCGCTCGCGCCGACGCCGTAGACGTCGGTGCGCCCGGCGTTCGCGAGCAGTTCGATCACGCGCTGCAGGGTCGCGATGTCGAGCTGGTCGGCGGTCTCCTCGACGGCGCGGGCGTCGGCGAAGCTGACCTTGCCGACCACGGCGGCCAGGTCGTCGTCCACGGCGATCTCGCCGCCCAGGTTGCGAGCCGATCGCGCCTCGGAGCGGGCGGTGTCGGCGGCCAGCGCGATCCGCAGCTGCGGGTACCCGCCGACCCCCACGGCCTTGCAGAACCGGGTCACTGTGGTTTCGCTGGTGTTCGCCGCGAGAGCCACCTCGGTGATCGACCGGCGCGCTACTGCAGACGGGTCATCGAGGACGACCTTGGCTACACGCTGTTCCGCCCTGGCCAGACCGGGCAGCAGCGACCGGATCCGGACCAGGGGACTGGTTTCGGACTCGCGTGCGACCGAACCGATCTCGCTCGGTGCCTGCCCCGTCACGGAATCGGTATCCGTTTCCGTGGGAAACTTACTAACCGTAGGCATTTGAGACAAGGTTACCCACATCCTTAGGGATGATCGCAACTCGCCCGCCCCTGCACGGCCGAGCTGCGGTGACTCAGTTGCCCGGAAAGTCGCCAACTACGTCGTGGTTGTTAACGTCATCAAGTTAACGACTTGGCAACTTCCTATGGTTCCCGAAACAGCCGACGATCGTCGGTGGCTCCCGCTCGCGTCTCAGTGATAGGGACTTCCCCGCCACGATGGTATGACGCGACTCTGCGCACTTTAAGTACGAATGGAGCAGCCGTCCGGTAACTGTTCGTGACGGACGCGAGTGTCCAAAATTCGTTGGTGCTGGTTGGTGGCACACCACCCCGGATGCACGGTGAGTGTCCGCTCGCCGAAAGATCACCTGTCCGGCCGCGGGTAATTCGGCCTACAGCCGGACCGGTTTCACCGCGCTTCGGCCAGCGAGCTCGCCAACTTCTCGCGGGCCGGGTTGATCGAACCCCAGTCGCGGGTCGGGTGAACGCGATTGGTCAGCAGGATCGCGAACGACCGGGACACCGGATCGATGACCAGCGACGTGCCGGTGAACCCGGTGTGGCCCGCGGTGGTGGGGGCGGACAGCGCTCCCATGTAGAACCGCTGGTCCAGCTCGAACCCGAGCCCGTGCGCGTGACCGGGGAAGGCCTGGTTGTAGTCGATCAGCATGTCCCGCACGGTCTCCGGGCGCAGGATGCGGGCGTCCCGGTAGGCGCCGCCGTTGAGGATCGTCTGCGCGAGCACCGCCAGGTCCGGCGCGGTGGAGAAGATGCCGGCGTGACCGGACACCCCGCCCAGCGCCCACGCGTTCTCGTCGTGGACCTGGCCGCGCACCATGCCCCGTGGTGGATCCGCCTGGAACTCGGTGGCCGCGATCCGGCCGAGCTTCTCCGCGGGCGGGTTGAACGCCGTGTCGGTCATCCCGAGGGGCAGGGTGATCCGGTCCCGCACCACGACGTCGAGCGGCTGCCCGGCGATCCGCTCGACGAGGAAGCCGAGCGTCATCAGGTTGATGTCCGAGTAGAGGTACGTCGTGCCCGGCTCGTTCGTCAGTGGACTGTCGAGCACAGCCTTCCGCCGGGACGGGATGTCCGGGTAGCCCTCCCACAGGGACGGGCGCGGGTCGGCGGCCAGGCCAGAGGTGTGGGTGAGCAGCTGCCGCACGGTCACCTGCTGCTTCCCGTTCGCCGCGAACTCGGGCAGGTACTCGGCGACCGGCCGGTCCAGCGCGACCTTGCCGTCCTCCACGAGCTGCATCACCGCGAGGGACGTGAACACCTTGGTGATCGAGGCCAGGTCGAAGATCGTGTCGGCGCGAACCGGCACCTGCTGGTCGGGCGGCAGCTCGGCGCCCGCGGCGTCGGCGTACCGTAGCGCCCCGCCGGTCGCGGTCTCCTCGACGATCACCCCGTCGTGCGCGAGGATCCCGGCCGCGCCGGAGAAGTGCGGGTGCCCGGAGGCCGGATCCGGTTTGGCCCAGTCGCTCAGGAACTGCTCGGCGGCCAGCAGCGGCGCGGGATCGAGCCCCACCTCGGCGGGCGCGCCCGGGCGCAGCACCGTGTCGGCCGGTGCGAACTCGTACTGCGGACGGTCGATCCGCCCGGTGTGCGCCTGTTCGGTGATGGTGGTACTCGCTCCGGGGACGGTGAGGGCGGAAACGGTCAGCACCGCCGCGACCAGTAGTTTGCCCGTTCGCACGCCGGCCTCACCAGTAGAGCAGGTGCGGCCGACGGCGGGCGGTGAACTCGTCGAGCTCCGCCTGCCAGGACCCGACGATCTCGTCCACCCCCGCCCCGCGGTCGACCATCGTGCGCAACCGGTCCGAGCCGGTGAGCTTGTCGATGCCGTTGTCCGCGCGCCAGGCGAAGAGGTCCGGGTGCAGCTTCTTGGCCGTGACCAGCATGGCCACCGCCGTGCGGATGGCGTCGAACGAGGCCGGGTCGGTGACCGTGAGCTGCACTCCGCCGCAGGTCTGGTTGACGAACTTGCCGAACGTCGGGACGAAGTAGGTCTCCCGGAACCGCACGCCCGCGAGCCCCAGCGCGGTCAGCTCGTCCCGCCAGCGCCAGTCGATGCCGGGGGCGCCGATGATCTCGAAGGGCCGCGTCGTGCCGCGTCCCTCGGAGAACACCGTGCCCTCGAACATGCCCGTGCCGGGGTAGACCAGCGCGGTGTCCGCGGTCGGCATGTTCGGGCTCGGTGGCGTCCAGGTCAGCCCGGTGCCGGTGAAGAAGATGTCCCGGCGCCACCCCTCGGTCTGCACCACCTGCAGGTCCGCCAGCCGCACCCCCTCGGCGGGCAGCAGCTCCGCGGCGAAGTACTTCGCCAGCTCGCCGAC
Source organism: Amycolatopsis sp. NPDC006131 (assembly GCF_040614175.1). Taxonomy (NCBI): domain Bacteria; kingdom Bacillati; phylum Actinomycetota; class Actinomycetes; order Pseudonocardiales; family Pseudonocardiaceae; genus Amycolatopsis; species Amycolatopsis sp. NPDC006131. Next base: position 41,825 of record NZ_JBEXTX010000016.1, on the reverse strand, counting down.
GGTCATGCCGTGCTGCTGCACGATCGGCTTGAGCCCGACCCCGGAGGCGAACTCCGGGCGCAGCATCGGGCCGTAGGCCTTGCCGCCGATGGGGTTGGGCCGGTCCAGCACGACGAAGGCCGCGCCCGTGCGGCCCGCCGCGACCATCGCCGTGTACATCGACCAGATGTAGGTGTAGAAGCGGGCGCCGACATCGGCGATGTCGAACACCACCGTGTCCACGCCTGCCTTGGTGAACATCCCGGCCAGCTTCGCGGCGTCCGCGCCGTAGGCGTCGTACACCGCGATGCCGGTGCGCGGGTCCGTGTAGTCGCCCTCCGAACCACCAGCCTGCGCGCTGCCCCGGAAACCGTGCTCCGGCCCGAAGGCGGCGACCGGCCGGACACCGGCGGCGATCATCGAGTCGACGATGTGGTCGCCGTTCTCCAGCACGCCCGTCGGGTTCGACAGCACGCCCACCTTGCGGCCGGCGAGCGAGCGCCAGCCCTGCCGGGCGAGGATGTCGGCTCCGGTCACGACCGGCCCCCGCGACGCGGCCGGCAACACGCGTGCCGGTTCCGCCAGCGCGGAGCCGCCGGTCAAGAGGGGTGTCGCGAGGGCGCCGGTGACCAGGAACCCGCGCCGGTTGAAGCTCACCATGTCAGTCCTGTGCCGAAGGGATACCGGATCTGCCCGGCGTCGTCGCCGGCCGGGATGTCGACGGGCAGCTTGCCCTGCGGCGAAATCTCGCCCGTCAGCACCTTGGCCAGCGAAGCCATCGTCACATCCCGCCAGTCGTAGGTCGCCACCCAGGTCGGTACGTCGGCGTAGCCCGGGTCGTACGGTTCCTGGACGCTCACTGCGACGACCGGTTTCCCGGTCGCGAGCAGTTCACGCACGAGATCACCCTGAGCGGTGTCAGTGCGCAGCGCGTTGGTCAGCACGACGACGGTGTCCGCTTCGCCGGCGGCCGCCACCGCTTCGGCGATCTTCGCGGCGGTCGGCTTGGCGCCGGTCGAGACGGCCGTGCCGCCGAGCCGTTCGGCCAGTGCCCGGACCGGCTCCGCCGGGTAGCCGGGGTAGTTCGGGTTGTTCCAGCCGGTCACCAGGACCTTGCCCGGCTCGCGGCGGGGGAGCAGGCCGGCGTCGTTGCGGAGCACGGTGGTGGTGCGGTCGGTGATGGCCTGGATCTTCTCCCGGTTGGCCGGGCTGCCGACGACCTGCTTCACCGCCCGCGGGTTGACCAGCGGGCTCGCCACGATGCCGCGCTTGTCCTTGAGCTTCAGGATCCGCAGCACGCTCTGGTCGATCCGCTCCTCGGTCAGCCTGCCGCTCTTGACCGCGTCCAGCACGCTGTTGACGGCGAGCCCCAGGTCCGGCGGCATCAGCATCTGGTCGACCCCGGCTTCCAGTGCCAGCACCGGGATCTCCGCGTCGGTGTGCAGCTCGCGCACGCCGGCCATCTGCAGCGAGTCGGTCGCGACCACCCCGTCGTAGCGCAGCTCGTCCCGGAGGATGCCGGTCATGATCGGCTTCGACAGCGTCGCGGGCTCCCCGGACGGGTCCAGGCTGGGCACGGTGATGTGCGCGGACATGATCACGTCGGCGCCCGCGTCGATCGCCGCCCGGAACGGCGGCAGGTCGATCTGCCGCCACTGTTCCTCCGTGCGGTTGATGACCGGCAGCCCGGTGTGGCTGTCGGTGGCCGCGTCGCCGTGACCGGGGAAGTGCTTGGCCGCCGCGGACACCGTCTCCGTCGCCGGCCCCGAGTTCTGGTAGCCGTCGACCTCCGCGGCGACCAGCTCGCCGGCCAGCGCCGGATCGGCGGAGAACGACCGCGAGCCGATGACCGGGTTGAGCGGGTTGGAGTTGACGTCCGCGTCGGGCGCGAAGTCCTGGTTGATGCCCATGGCCCGCAGCTCGTGGCCGTTCACCGTGGCCAGCGTCCGCGCGTCGGCGGCGCTGCGGCCCGCCCCGATGGCCATGCTGGACGGGAACTCCGTCGCGGGCGCGGCGATGCGCGTGACCCGGCCGCCCTCCTGGTCGGTCGAGACGATCAGCGGCACCTTCGCGCCCGACGACAGCGCGGCCTGCTGCAGCCCGTTCGAGAAGCGCGCGACCTGCGCCGGGTCGTCCACGTTGTCGGTGCCGGAGTTGTTGAAGTAGATGACACCGCCGGGGTGGTAGCGCTGGACGACCTCCGCGGCCGTGTCCACCCCGTACTTCTTCCGGTTGCCCTCGTCGGCCTGACCGGCGGACTTGCCCCAGACGTCGGCGACGAAGAGCTGGCCGACCTTCTCCTCGAGCGACATCTTCCGCAGCGTCTGCTCGGCCCAGCCGTCCTGGCGGCCGGTTGCGGCGGAGGACGCGCCGACCGCGCTCACGCCGAGAACCCCCACGACGATCGCGGCAAGCACATGACTCCTCCGGCGCATCGCGAACCCTCCCCTGTGATGATCGCCGGCGGACGAGCCGGCATTGGGGGAAGCTACTCAGTCGCTCGGGAGGAGGTCAACGACCGCCTTACTTTCGGAGGAGTCCGAAAGTGTCTTTCAGGTTCTGTCACTCTCGCGGGCTAATCCCTTGGACATAAAAATGCGCGGGCGCCGCCGGCGATGTGCCGGGCGGCGCCCGCCCGCGCGGACTGCTCAGGTGACCAAGCTGCAACTCGTGTCGTACCTACGGGGACTCGGCGTCCGGCGTCCCGGTACGCAGTCCCTCGACGACAAGCCTCCCGCGGCGCGCTGCGCGTGGGTGCCTGGAGTCCGCGCACGGAGGTTCTCGGGGAGGAACGAGACTCATCTTCGTCTCGCCCTGGGCCGAACAACGTCCGCACTTCACTTTGTACCCAGTGACCGCCGTCACTTCAAGGGGTCGGACGGGTGCACCGGTACAGACGCTCGATCCGGTGAGGCGGGCACCGTCAGCGACTAGACTTCTATGCTCCCCCACGGCGTTTGCGCGTCAGCCCGTACCAGGTCACCCCCGCCGCGGCGACCGCGCCGAGGCCGAGTCCGACGGCCAGCGTCGCCGTCGACGGCGCCGGGAACCGGCTCCGCAGCGAGACCGGTTTGGTGAACTCGAGCACCGGCCAGCCGCGGTCGAGCGCGGTCCGGCGGAGCAGGCGGTCCGGGTTCACGGCGTGCGGCTTCCCGACCGCCTCCAGCAGCGGGACGTCGGTGCTGGAATCGGAATAGGCGTAACACTCGGCCAGGTCGTAACCGTTCTCCGCGGCCAATTGTTTCGCCGCCACCGCTTTCTGCTCGCCGTAGCAGTAGAAAGCGATTTCCCCGGAATAGCGACCGTCCACGACGGCCATTTTCGTCGCGACGCTGCCCGTCGCGCCGAGCATCGCCGCGATCGGCGTCACCACCTCGTCGCCCGCCGCCGACAGCACGATCACGTCGTGGCCCTCCGCCTTGTGCCACGCGATCAGCTCGGCGGCCTCGGAGTACACCAGCGGGTCGACGATGTCGTGCAGTGTCTCGTTGACGATCGCCCGAACCTGGGCGACGTCCCAGCCCGTGCACAACGCGGAGATCTCCGCGCGCATCCGCTCGGTCCGGTCGGCGTCCGCGCCGGAGAGGGAGAAGACGAACTGCGCGTACGCGCTCTTCAGCGCCGCCCGCTTGCTGATCAGCCCCTCGCGCAGCAGCGGCTTGCTGAACGCCAGCGCGCTGGAGGAGGCGATGATCGTCTTGTCCAGGTCGAAGAAGGCCGCGACGCCGGTTCCGGTCGCGGCGCGCCGGTCGCCCGGCGGCGAGCTGGGAGGTTCTGCCACCGCTTCAGGATAGGAGTAGATCGTCGGCGGGGCGGTGAGGTGACCACGAACGGTGTCGCCCGGTCGGAAATTGGTTGCCCGCGGGGGAAATCGATTGCCGGTGCCGTTACCGAATTGTGGGTGTCGCGAGCGGCGTTGCGGGCCGCTCGGCGGAGTTACAGTGGACCGCATCCGGTGTTCCCACCGGCGGTTCAGTCCAACCCCCCGGGGCTGAACCCTCGGCGACCCCCGCCCCTCCCCCCTGGCGGGGGTCGCCCCTTTTCTTCGCGCGCGGGCGCGGATCCTGCCACAGCGCACCGACGATCCAGCTCTGCCGACCCGCCCCGGTCGCGAGTTGTCCACAAGACCCCAGTTGTCCACAGGTCCCGCCGGAGCTCCTTGTCGCGGCACGGCGCGAGCACGACGGTGGAGTCAGGTCAAACACCGATCACCACTGGGGGCCGTCATGGAACACGCTCGTCCGCTCGTCATCGCCCACGACGAGGTCATGCTCGACGAAATCCTGCGGGTCGCCGCGGCTGTGGGCTGCGAGACGCAACGCGCGCCCGATCTGCTCGCCGCCCGGCCGCGGTGGCCGGACGCGCCGCTGGTGCTGGTCGACGAGCAGGCCGTCGACGGTGAAGTGGAGCTGCCGCGGCGCCCCGGCATCCTGCTGATCACCAAGGGCGCGCCGGATTCCCGTACGTGGCGGAGGGCTTTCCGCGCCGGCGTCGAAGGAGTCGTGTCGCTGCCGGAGGACGAGTCGGCGCTGGCGTCGGCGCTCGCCGACGTCGTCGACGGGCCGGGATTGCCGGGCGGGCGGATCATCGGCGTGCTGGGCGGCCGCGGCGGAGCCGGGGCGTCCGTCCTGGCGGCGGCCACCGCGCTGGTCGCGTGCCGCACCGATCCGGGCGGGCTGCTCGTGGACTGCGATTCGTTGTCCGGCGGGATCGACGCGTTGCTGGGAGCCGAGAACACGGAGGGTCTCCGCTGGCCCGAGCTGCGGCCCGGCGCCGGCCGGTTGTCGATGCCGGCGCTGCTGGAATCGCTGCCCGAGTTCCGGTACCGCGGCTTGCGGTTGCCGTTCCTGTCCTGCCACCGCAACGGCGACGGGCCGACGGGGCAGGGCGTCGCGGCGGTGATCGAGGCCGGGCGCCGGGCGGGCCGCACGGTGGTGTGCGATCTGCCGCGCCACCTCGACGGGCCCGGCCTCGCCGTCGTCGCGCGCGCCGACCTGGTGATCGTGGTGATCCCGGCCGAGATGCGCGCCTGCCTGGCCGCCCGCCGGGTGGTCAAGCAGCTGGGTGACCCGGCAGGCCGGGTCCGGCTCGTCGTCCGCGGGCCCGCGCCGGGCGACCTCGAGCCGAGCGTCGCGGCCGGCGCGATCGGGCTGCCACTGCTCACGTCGATGGCCGTCGAACGCCAACTGGACAGGGAGATCGAGCGCGGCAACTTCCTCCCGCGGCCGCGTGGCGCGCTGATGGAGACCGCGCGCCTCATCCTGGAGCAGTCGCAGTCGAAGCAGGTGCTGGCGGCATGAACAACGAACTGGTCGAGCGGGTCCGCCACCGGCTGGCCGGCGCCGGGGCCGGGACGGACCCGGCGACGGTGGCGGACGCGGTCCGCGCCGAAGCCGGGCGTCCGGTCGGGCACACGGAGGCGCTCGACGCGCTGCGGCTGATCCGGCAGGAGCTGGCGGGCGCCGGTCCGCTGGAACCGTTGCTCGCCCTGCCCGGCGTCACCGACGTGCTGGTCACCGGGCCCGACGACGTGTGGGTGGACGGGTCCGACGGGTTGCGCCGCGCCGAGGCCCACTTCTCGGGCGAGGAGGGAGTGCGCCGTCTCGCCCAGCGGTTGGCCCTGGCGGCCGGACGGCGGCTCGACGACGCCCAGCCCTACGTCGACGGCTGGCTGCCGGGGCTCGGGCCGCACGGCCGCGTCCGGTTGCACGCCGTGCTGCCGCCGATCGCCGCAGACGGCACCTGCATCTCGTTGCGGATCCTCCGTCCCGCCGTGCACGACCTCGCCGCGTTGCGCGAGCTGGGCACGTTCGGGGCGGAAGGCGCGGAGCTGGTCGAGTCGGTGGTCGCCGCCCGGCTGGCCTTCCTCGTCACCGGTGGCACCGGCGCGGGCAAGAGCACTCTGCTCGCCGCGATGCTCGGTGCGGTGTCCCCGGCCGAGCGGATCGTGTGCGTCGAGGACGCCGCCGAACTCCAGCCCGCGCATCCGCAGTTCGTGCGGCTGACCGCCCGGCCGCCCAACGTCGAGGGCGCGGGCGAGGTCGGCTTGCGGGACCTGGTGCGCCAAGCGCTGCGGATGCGGCCGGACCGGCTCGTGGTCGGCGAGGTGCGTGGCCAGGAGGTGTGCGAGCTGCTCAATGCGTTGAACACCGGTCATGACGGCAGCGCTGGAACGTTGCACGCGAATTCGACGGCGGAGGTGCCTGCGCGGCTGGAAGCGCTTGCCGCGCTGGGTGGTCTGTCCCGCTCGGCCTTGCACAGCCAGCTCGCGGCTGCCGTGCAGGTCGTCCTCCACATGCGCCGGTCGTCGTCGGGGCAGCGGGAACTGGCGGAGGTCGGCGTGCTGAGCCGGAGCGACAACGGGGACGTCCGGGTGCTTCCGGTGTGGCAGGACGGTGGATGGACCAAGCGGCGGGTGTTGTTCACCGCGTTGCTGCCCAGGGGAGGCCGGCCGTGCTGACCCACTCGCTGGCCTGCGCGGCCGCGGCCGCCTTGTGCTGGCCTCCGGTGCGGGGCTCGGCGGCGCGCCTGGGAGTGCTTGCGCCGTCTCCGGGACGCCGCGGATTGCCGAAGCCGCGGAAGGCGTTCGCGTTCGGGTTGGTGCCGTTGCTGTTCGTCGTGCCGCCGATGGTGTGGGCGGCAGGGGCATTGCTCGGCTTGGCCGGCTGGCGCCAGTGGCACGCGCGCCGCCGGTCGAAGTCCGGTTTCGCGATGCGCCGGGCGATGGCCGAGGCGCTGCACGCGATGGTGGTGGACCTCCGGGCCGGCGCCACGCCCGCGCTGGCCGCCGAGTCCGCCGCGGCTGATGCGCCTCGCCCGGTCGCCGAGATCCTCGACGCGGTGGCCGGCGCCGCCCGCCTTGGCGGGAACCTCGCCGAAACGTTGGCGACGGTCACCACGGCCGAACCACTGTCGGCAGCGCGGCGACGCTTGGTGCGGGCGTGGTCGCTAAGCCAACGCCACGGCCTCCCACTTGCCGATCTGCTCGACGCGGTCCGCCAGGACATCACGGCCGAGCTGCGGTTCACCAGCCAGTCGGAGGCAGCAATGTCCGGCCCCCGCGCGAGCGCGATGGTCCTCGCCGCCCTGCCCGTCTTCGGCCTGCTGCTGGGCGAGGGCATGGGAGCCCACCCGACGCACATCCTGTTCGCCACCCCGAGCGGCAACGCCCTCCTCCTGCTCGGCACAGCACTGATCACCACCGGCGCCGCCTGGAGCGCACACCTCACAAGACGAGGAGCCCCACGATGAGCAAGCCCACGGCCGCATTGCTGCCGACAACACCCTCACCTCAACCGCGCCAGCTCACTCCAGTTCGCCGCCCGCCCTCCAACCCCTCCAACCTCTCCGACACCCTGCTCGCCCTCCCCGCGGGCTGCCACTTCTGCAGCCACGAAGGAGAAGCCGCGCGATGAGCAACGCCCACCCTCGCCTCGCGGCGCACACCAGGCCGAGCCGAGCCAGTTCCCCTCTTCGCGCCTGCACTCCAACACCCCTGCTCGCCCTCCCCGCGGGCGGCCACTTCTGCAGCCACAAAGGAGAAGCCGCGCGATGAGCACGCCACCCTCGCCTCGCGGCGCACACCAGGCCGAGCCGCGCCAGTTCCCCCTCGTCGCGCCCGCCGTCCAACACCCCTGCTCGCCCTCCCCGTGAGTGGCTACCTCTGCAGTCACGAAGGAGAAGCCCCACGATGAGCACGCCCGCCCTCGCTTCGCTGCCGCCAACACTTCCACCCCGAGCCCAGTCAGTTGCCCACTTCGGTTCAACTCGCCCGATTGCAGCAATTCCGCCCCGGCTCAATCCAGTGCTGATCCAACCCGGTTCGGTCCTGCCAGATCTGGTTGCGTCCGTCGCAGACCGAGGAGCCGCGCGATGAGTACAGCCGCCGTGGTGGTCGCGTTACTGGGCGCGGCACTTCTGACCTTCCCGGGCAGGCCGGTCCCAGGTCTGCGGTTGGCACACCTCTTCCCCTCGCCACGGTCGCCCACGCGCATCCGCCGTCGGCGGCCCATGAGCGATCCACTCGACCTCGCCGCTACCTGGGACCTGCTCGCGGCCTGCCTGCGCGCCGGGCAACCGGTGCCCGCCGCTCTCCGCGCCGTCACCGATGGCGTGGCGGGGTCGGAAGCGGACGCCCTTCGCGCCACCGCCGGTCTCCTCGAACTCGGCGCCGATGCGACCGAAGCGTGGGTGCCCGCGCTCGGTTGTGCCGGCACCGCCGAGTTCGCCCGCGCAGCCAAGCGGACCGCGCGCAGCGGAACCACCCTCGCCGACGCCGCCACTGACCTCGCCCGCGGAATCCGCGCCTCGCTCGGCGATCGCGCCGAGGCGCGGGCTCAGCGGGCGGGCGTGCTGATCGCCGGACCGCTGGGGCTCTGCTTCCTCCCGGCCTTCGTGTGCCTCGGGGTCGTGCCGGTGGTCCTCGGCCTCGCTGGACGCCTCAACGTGTTCTGACCCTCCACAACAGACAAAGGAGATCTCCCATGTTGTTCCGCACCAAGCCCGCCGGCCGCCACGCAGCACCCGCCCGTCCGCGCTGGTGGCGTCGTTGGCTGCGCCCGGTCCTGGCCGCCGACGACGGAATGAGCACCGCCGAGTACGCGATCGGCACGATCGCCGCCGCGGCCTTCGGGGCGCTGCTGTACACCGTCGTCACCGGAGACTCGGTCGTCGGCGCCCTCACCGGGCTGGTCGAGCAGGCCCTCGCGGTGCAGTTCTGATGAAGACACGAGCCCGCGCCGGCCCTCCGGACCGCGGCGCGGTGACGGTCGAAGCGGCAATCGCACTATGTGCGCTGACCGTGGTGGTGGGACTGGTACTCGCGGGCTTCACGGCGGTGGCCGGTCAGCTCCGCTGCACCGACGCCGCCCGCGAGGCAGCACGTCTCCTCGCCCGGGGCGAACCGCAACTGGCCGCGCAGGCAGTCGAGCAGATCGCCCCGCCGGGTGCGCAGCTCGCGGTGAAGTCCGAGGGGAACAGCATCACGGTCGAGGTGCGTGCCGCCCCGGCGGGCGGCCTCCTGCCCGGGCTCCACCTGGCGGCGAGCGCGTTCGCCGTCCTCGAGCCAGGAGCCGACGATGCCCCTCCCTGACCTGATGCGTCCGCGCGGGCCGGTCAGCTTCGGTCCAGGGGTGGTGGCTGTCCAGCGGCCGACCCGGCTCCGGGCTGGCCCGGCCCAGGTCGGGGATCCGCACGGGCGGGACCGGGGCGCGGCGACCGTCTGGGCCGCGTGCGCCATCGCCGGCCTGGTGGTCTTCGCGGGGTTGTTGTGGGGGCTCGGCACGGCAGCGATCGCGCGGCACCGCGCTGCCGGAGCGGCCGACCTCGCTGCTCTCGCGGCTGCTGGTCGGGCCGCCGACGGGACCGAGGTCGCCTGCGGGCAGGCACTGTGGGTCGCCGAGCGGATGGGCGCCCGGGTGGTCAGGTGCCGCTTCGAGGGGTGGGACGCGCTCGTCGAGGTGGTCGTCGACACCGGGCTCGGGCCGGCGGCCGGTCGAGCCCGTGCCGGTCCCTGAGGGGGCGGGGTCCTGGCGGTGGGGCAGGTGCCGGCCGTCCGCCGGGCCCTTGCCGGTCCCTTGAGTCGCATCGCCCCGGCGGGCTGGTCGACGGACGGCCGCCCGCTGGAGGTCGGCCCGGGAGGGCGGCTCCGTGCTGGGGCTGCGACGAACGGTCGGTTCCGCGGCGAACGGTAGGCGCGCCGGCGGAGGTTGGGCGGTCGCCCTCGCGCGCCGAGCGGTCACGGGCGGTGGCGGCGGCGACTGGCACCCGAGGTCGGAAACCGTTGGTATGCAGGAGAAACGTGTGCTGGAGATCACGATAGACGACCGGCGCCGTCAACCACTCGTCGTCGGTGAGCAGCGGCCGAGCGGCGTTCGGCCGCGCCGAGCAGGGGATCGTCGCTCGTCGCCCGGGAGCAGCCGGTTGTCGCGCGGCGGGTTCCGGCACTTTGCAACTTGCCGTTTATTGGGAATCAGACAGCCACCGCGAGCGGTGGAACAAGCAAGGAGTTGTGGACGGAAATGTTGGACACGGATTGGTCGGACAGCTGGCGGGGCGCCTTCCGCATCGAGCTACGCGCGGAGGCCATCGGTCTCGCCTGGCACGGGTGGCCGGTGCTGCCCGGCACCTTTCCGGCGCAGGCGGACGCCGAGGGCTCCTGGACCGGCCCGGTGCCCGTCCACGAGGACTGGGCCGACCGGCTCGGCGCCCACCCCAACGAGGTGGCCGGCTGGTGGACCGGACAGCCCTACAGCCTGCTCGTCGCGACCGGCACCGTGCTGGACGCCGTCGAGGTCCCCGATGAATTGGGCAAGCGTGCCGCCCGCCTGCTCCGCGCGACCGGCCACCCCGCGCCGATCGTCGCGACGCCCGACGGCCGCTGGCTGTTCCTGACCACGGTCGCCGACCGCATTCCGGAGGAGCTCGCCACCGACGGCGAGGTCCGCTGGCACGGTCAGGGCAGCTGGATCCCGCTCCCGCCCACGCCGTTCCAGCACGGCGTCGTGCACTGGCGGGTCAAGCCGGATGTGTGGAGCTGGCGGCTGCCGTCCGCCGACGCCGTGCACTCGGTGCTCGCCCGCGCTCTCGACCAGCGGGGTTCCGACCGGACCGCACTCGTCGGCGCCGGTCAGTTCGCCGCAGCCTGAGCCACCCCGTGGTCGTGCCGGGCACTGTGAAGACTCACCGCCCCGAGCACGGTTTCCAGCACGGCCACCGCCCCCGCCTTGTCCAGTGGGTCGTTACCGTTCCCGCACTTCGGTGACTGCACACAGGACGGGCATCCCGCCGGGCACTCGCAGGAGAGAATGGCCTCCCGCGTAGCGGCCAGCCACGGGACAACAGCAGCGAAACCGCGATCGGCGAATCCCGCGCCTCCGGGATGGCCGTCGTGCACGAACACCGTCGCCTCCCCGGTGTCAGCGTGCAAAGCGGTTGAGACGCCGCCGATGTCCCACCGGTCGCACGTAGCGAACAGCGGTAGCAGGCCGATCGCCGCGTGCTCGGCGGCGTGCAGGGCGCCGGGGATGCGCGCCGGATCCAGACCGGCGCCCCCCGGCGCCCCGCCGACTCCAAGCGGGCCACCGCTTCCAGACGCTCGGTCGGTGCCAAGCGCACCGTCAGCTCCGGGCGCCTGACTGGCGCCGGGTGGCTGACTGGCGCCGGGTGGCTGACTGGCGCCGGGTGGCTGACTGGCGCCGGGTGGCTGACTGGCGCCGGGTGGCTGGCTGACTCCAGATGGGTGGCTGGCTTCGGGTGGCTGGCTCGCCTCGGACGGGGCGTCGGTTCCAGGCGCCTCGTCAGCTCGAAGGGGGCCGTCGGCTCTGGGCGGCCGGCTGGCCTCAAGTGGGCCGCGGATTTGGGAAGGCTGGCCGGCTTCACCCGGGCCGGTGGCTCCGGTAGTGCCATTCGCCTCTTGGGGTCCGCTGGCTCCGGACGTTCCGGTGGATTCCAGGCGCGCGGTGGCTGTGAGTGAATCCGCGGATTCCAGAGGTGCGGTGCTACGCCTTTCGCCACCAGCGGCGGCGCGAGGGGCCTCCAGCAGTTCCGGGCTGATCGTGTACCACACGGCTCGCGTCTCGAGTGTCTGCGCGGGCAGGTCCAGAGCCACCTGGTCCAGGACCTCGCCGGACGGGCGGCGTCTCAGGTAGCCGACCACCTGCGAGGTCACCGCGACCTCGCCCAGGCACACGCTCACCCCGCCGTAGTCGAGCCACTCCTGGGTGCTCAGCACCGTAATATCGGCGACCTCCCGGGCCGATGTCGTCCACTCCGGATCTTCCGCGTGCACCAGCGCGATCCCGGCCTCCAGGTCCAGCTCGTCCACCACGTACGACGAACCCTGGTGCAGGTACACCGCGCCCGGGTGCACCGTTGTGCACGCCGAGCCCGGGTCGACCGTTCCCAGCAGCCTCGACGTGTCCGCCTCCACCACCGCGATCTGCTCGCCGCCCGAACCGCGGATGTCCACCTCGTAGTGCGGGCGGTCCCGGGACGTCCAGTACCAGCCGCTCGGGCGCCTCCTGAGCAACCTGTCCGCCACCAGCCTGTCCAGCACCTCACGCGCCGCCGCGCCGCCGAACGTGTCCAGCTCTCCCGTGGTCAGCGGCAGCTCCGCCGCGGCGCACGCCAGCTGCGGTGCCAGCACGTACGGGTTCGACGGGTCCAGCACCGCCGTCTCCACCGGCCGCTCCAGCACTGCCGCCGGGTGGTGCACCAGGTACGTGTCCAGCGGATCGTCCCGCGCCACGAACACCACCAGCGCGTCATCGCCCGACCGTCCCGCCCGGCCAGCCTGCTGCCAGAACGACGCCAGCGTGCCCGGATACCCCGCCAGCACCACCGCGTCCAGCCCCGCGATGTCCACACCCAGCTCGAGCGCGTTCGTCGTCGCCACGCCCTTGAGCTCGCCGGACAGCAGGGCGCGCTCCAGCGCCCGCCGCTCCTCCGGCAGGAACCCCGCGCGGTACGCCGCCACCTGCGACGGCAACTCGCTGTCCACTTCGGACAACAACCGCCGGGCGCCGAGCGCCGTCAGCTCCGCGCCCCGCCGCGACCGCACGAACGCCAGCGTCCGTGCCCCCTCCACGACCAGCTCCGCCAGGATCCGGCTCGCCTCCGCGCCCGCCGACCGGCGCACCGGCGCACCGTTCTCACCCCGGTGGTCCTCCACCAGCGGCGGCTCCCACAACGCCACCGTCCGCGCCCCGCGCGGCGACGCGTCCTCGACCACCGGCACGCAGTCCTCGCCCACCAGACGGCACGCGAACTCGCCCGGCTCCGCCGTCGTCGCCGACGCGAGGATGAACACCGGCGACGACCCGTAGTGCCGCGCCACCCGCTGCAGCCGCCGCAGCAGCAGCGCGACGTGCGACCCGAACACGCCCCGGTAGCTGTGGCACTCGTCGATCACGACGTAGGCGAGCTTGCGGAACAACCGCGCCCACCGCGAGTGCGCGGCCAAGATGCCGCGGTGCAGCATGTCCGGGTTCGTGAACACCCACCGCGCGTGCGCCCGCACCCAGTCGCGCTCCGCCATCGGGGTGTCACCGTCATACGACGCCGCCCGCACGCCCGGAACGTCCAAAGCGGACACCGACCGCAGCTGGTCGGCGCCCAGCGCCTTCGTCGGCGACAGGTACAGCGCGGTCGCCTTGTCGTCAGCGGCCAGCGCCGACAGCACCGGCAGCTGGTAGCACAGCGACTTGCCGGACGCCGTGCCCGTCGACACCACGACGTGCCGCCCCTCGAAGGCCAGCAACGCCGCCTCCGACTGGTGCGCCCACGGCCGCTCCACCCCGCCCGAGCGCAGGGCCGCCACCACCCGCGGGTCCGCCCACGAGGGCCACTCGGTGTGCCGCGCCTCGCGGGCGGGCAGGTCGGCCACGTGGGTCACCGGGTTCTCCCGGATCCCGGCAGTGACCCGGTGCAGCAACCGCCGCGCGCGCTCGGTTCCCGCAACCACATCCACGCGTTCCAGCTTCGCACACGTGTACGACAGAACCGTTCTCGTGTGAAAAGATCATGAACCGTGAGCAGGCTCACATGCACCGAGCGTGATCGTTACGGGACGCCCTGACCGCGCCGGATCCATTACCAATACACTCCCCGCAACCGGCACCACTTGTGGTGTAGATCCCATGCCAGCGTCGGCACGGCTTCCCCTAGGCGGGCTGTCACTGGCGACAGGAACGTTTCCAGGAGGACGGATGTCCCGGCAGACCCTCGCGGAGGGCCTCGAGTTTTCCGGAGGTGACTACGGCATCGCGGCCGTCGTCGCCGTCATCGCCCTGGCCGCTCTGGTCATCGGCTGGTTCCTGCTCAAGGAGGTGCTGGCCGCCGGCCAGGGCACCACGAAGATGCAGGACATCGCCAAGGCCGTGCAGGAAGGGGCGGCCGCGTATTTGAAGCGGCAGCGCAACACCCTCTCGATCTTCGGGGTCGTGGTGTTCCTGCTGCTCCTCGCGCTCCCGGCGGAGGACTGGAACGAGCGCATCGGCCGCTCGCTGTTCTTCCTCGTCGGCGCGGTGTTCTCGTTCCTCATCGGCTACACCGGCATGTGGCTGGCGACGCGGGCCAACCTGCGGGTCGCCGCCGCCTCCCGCGAGCCGGGCGGCCGGGAGAAGGCGATGCGCGCCGCGTTCCGCACCGGCGGCGCGGTCGGCATGTTCACCGTCGGCCTCGGCCTGTTCGGCGCCGCGGTCGTCGTGCTCGTCTACACCGGCCAAGCGCCGAAGGTGCTCGAGGGCTTCGGCTTCGGCGCCGCGCTGATCGCGATGTTCATGCGTGTCGGCGGCGGCATCTTCACCAAGGCGGCCGACGTGGGCGCGGACCTGGTCGGCAAGGTCGAGCAGAACATCCCGGAGGACGACCCGCGCAACGCGGCCACCATCGCCGACAACGTCGGCGACAACGTGGGTGACTGCGCCGGCATGGCGGCCGACCTCTTCGAGTCCTACGCGGTGACCCTGGTCGCCGCGCTGATCCTCGGCAGCACCGCGTTCGGCGTGGACGGCCTGCTGTTCCCGCTGATCGTGCCCGCCATCGGTGTCATCACCGCGGTCATCGGCGTCTACATCACGCGTGCCCGCTCCGGTGAGAACGGCCTGGTCACGATCAACCGCTCGTTCTACATCTCGGCCGCCATCTCGGCGGTGCTGTGCGCGGTCGCCGCGTTCGTCTACCTGCCCGGCTCGTTCGCCGAGTTCGGCCCGGACCAGGCGGGCATCGAGGGCAACCCGGCGCTCATCGCGTTCGTCGCCGTGATCATCGGCATCGTGCTGGCCGGCGTGATCCTGAAGCTGACCGGCTTCTACACCGGCACCGAGCACGGCCCGGTGAAGAACGTCGGGGAGACCTCGCGGACCGGCGCCGCGACCGTCATCCTGTCCGGCATCTCGGTCGGTTTCGAGTCGGCCGTCTACACCGCGCTGGTGATCGGCGCGGCGGTGTTCGGCGCCTACCTGCTGGGCGGCACGATCGCGCTGTTCGCGGTCGCGCTCGCCGGCACCGGCCTGCTGACCACGGTCGGCGTCATCGTCGCGATGGACACCTTCGGCCCGGTCTCGGACAACGCGCAGGGCATCGCGGAGATGTCCGGCGAGGTCGACGAGGACGCGGCGCAGATCCTGACCGAGCTGGACGCGGTCGGCAACACCACCAAGGCGATCACCAAGGGCATCGCGATCGCGACCGCCGTGCTGGCGGCGACCGCGCTGTTCGGTTCGTACCAGGACTCGATCTCCAAGGCGCTGGCCGACATCGGTGAGTCCGCCGCGGGCGTGAAGTCGTTCGTGGACACGATCGTCAGCCCGAACACGCTGGTTGGCGTGATCATCGGCGCCGCGGTGGTCTTCCTGTTCTCCGGTCTCGCGGTCAACGCCGTGTCCCGTGCCGCCGGCGCGGTGGTGTACGAGGTGCGCCGCCAGTTCCGGGACATCCCGGGGATCATGGAGGGCACCACGCGGCCCGAGTACGGCAAGGTCGTCGACATCGTCACCCGCGACTCGCTGCGTGAGCTGGCCACCCCGGGTCTGCTCGCGGTGTTCGCCCCGATCGCCGTCGGCTTCGGCCTCGGCACCGGTGCGCTCGCCGGGTACCTGGCGGGCGCGATCGCGACCGGCACGCTGATGGCGATCTTCCTGGCCAACTCCGGTGGCGCCTGGGACAACGCGAAGAAGCTGGTCGAGGACGGCCACCACGGCGGCAAGGGCTCCGAGGCGCACGCCGCGACGGTCATCGGCGACACCGTCGGCGACCCGTTCAAGGACACCGCGGGCCCGGCGATCAACCCGCTGATCAAGGTGATGAACCTGGTCTCGGTGCTGATCGCGCCCGCCGTGGTGCAGTTCTCGATCGGGCCGGACGCCTCCGCGGGCGTGCGGATCGCGATCTCGCTGGTCGCGGTGGCGATCATCATCGCCGCGATCGTGGTGTCGAAGCGGCGCGCGAGCGTCATGACGGAGACGCCGAGCGAGGACGCCACCCCCGCGAAGACGGCCT
Source organism: Amycolatopsis sp. NPDC006131 (assembly GCF_040614175.1). Taxonomy (NCBI): domain Bacteria; kingdom Bacillati; phylum Actinomycetota; class Actinomycetes; order Pseudonocardiales; family Pseudonocardiaceae; genus Amycolatopsis; species Amycolatopsis sp. NPDC006131. The sequence goes on along the minus strand of NZ_JBEXTX010000016.1, from coordinate 25,847 downwards.
GACAAGTCGAAAAGGCCGGGTCCGTCGCGCACGGAGCGTGACGGACCCGGCCCTTTCCATGCCCGGCGGTTGCGACCCGCAATCGTCTCGGTACCGTCGGGAAAGAGCTTCACGTCGGCAGCTGGAGGTGTGTGGGTGCGGCCCGGGAAGTCGGTGTTCCTGGTGGTGCTGACCGGGCTCTGCGTGGGCCTCTCCGGATGCGGCCAGCAACCCGCGAGAAACGTCGAGCCGGGCGGCCCCGGCCTGTCCCGGGAGCAGGTCCAGCTGCAGGACGCCGCCACCCGGTGGGCCGACGACTACTGCGTGGCGGTCGGCTCGCTGGTCCAGGGGCTGGCGACGATGCCGAGCGTGGACCCGAGCAGCCCGCAACGCGCTGTGCGCACGTCGAGCGAACTGCTCGGGTCGGTGATCGGCGGACTGGACCGCGCGCTGGACGGGCTCGGCAAGCTGCCGCCGTCCCCAGTGCCGGGCGGCGACCAGGTGCGGGCCCAGGCCGTGACCGACTTCCAGGGCGTGCGGGACCGCGCCTCCGCCGCCCAGCAGCGGCTCGATTCCACCGACGCGAGCGAGATCGACGAGGCCACGCTCGGGCAGGCGCACGGCCCGCTGGACGAGGTGTCCCGCCTCGACCTCCTGAACCGCTTCGACGCCGTGCCCGAGCTGGCCACCGCGATCGCGCACGCCCCGGTGTGCCAGCAGCTCACGGTGCAGGTGACCGCCACGCCCCGCTAGCTCATCCGGGCGCGGGCGTACGCGGCCATCGCGTCGCGCAGGTACTCGGCGAGACCCGGGTGGATCGCCTCGTAGACGCCCCGGAAGCGCTCGTCGTCGCTGTACAGCCGGCCGAGGCCGGTGTAGGACTCGGCGTCCGGCGTCCAGAAGTTCTCCAGCCAGGCGCGGTGCGCCGCGACCGCGTCGAGCGCGCGCTCGTCGTCGGCCGGGACGCCCTCGCGGGCCAGCTCGGCCAGCCGCTCGGCCACCTCGGCGCCCTGCCGCTTGACGGCGTCCCACTTCTCGGCCGGCCAGCGCTTGCTCCGCTCGTGCGACTGCACGGCGCTCTCACCCCACCGTTCGACCGCTTCCTGCGCGAGCCACTTCGCCTTCTCCGAGTGCGGCGAAAACCCCTCGAACAGTTCCTTGGCGGACATGTGTTCCCCTCCTTCCAGTTCTTCGATGGTCCGGGCGACGGTGTCGGCGAGCCGGTCCAGCCGATCGCGCTCCGCCAGCAGCCACTTCCGGTGCAGCCGCAGCGCTTCGGCCTTGGACACGGATCCGTCGAGGACCTCCGCGATCGTGTCCAGGCCGAGGCCCAGCTCCCGCAGCAGCAGGATCTGCTGCAGCCGGATGAGCTGTTCCCGCTGGTAGTAGCGCCTCCCGCTGGTGTCGGCGAAGGCCGGTGGCAGCAGGCCGATGTCGTCGTAGTGCCGCAGGGTCCGGGAGGTCACCCCGGAGGCCTTCGACACCTGGACGATCGACAGCGGTTCGTCCATCTCGTCTCCATCCTCGCCCGTGAAAACCACGGTAGAGCTTGACGTTGCGTCAACTTCAAGAACTTTTTCCGCGCGACGACTCGCGGGAAATCGAACGGGTGTTCTACCCTGTCCGCTGTGGATCAGATGTCGCTCTTCTCGGCGGAGGCGAGCGGCCCGGACATCGCCGACCTGAGCGGCGTCCTGTGCGGGCAGGGGCAGATCACCGGCTTTGCGCGCACGGCCGCCCGCCTCACCGTCGAGGTGGACGAGGTGTGGCGCGCTCGGGTGCTGGTGGCCGAGTTCGCCAGGCGCGGGGTGGCGGCGGAACTGGGCCGGACCGAGGACGGCGGGCCGGTGGTCCGCACCGCGTTCCGGTCCGATCTGATCGGGCTGGCCAGGGCGTGGCTCGACGACGAGGGGAAGTCGCTGCCGGGGCGGTTCCGCTTGACCGGCGCGGCGCTGCGGCTGTGGGCGCTGGCGGCGGGCCGTCCGGGCGTCCAGGGGTACCTGCTGGCCGTCGACGAGCGCGCGCCGGGCACGCACGAGCCGCTCGCCGAGGCGTTCCGGCAGCTCGGCGTGCCCGCGCAGCTCGTCGGGCCGAAGGGCGGCGGGCCTGCCGTCCGCGTCACCGGCCGCCGCCGTCTCGCGACGCTGGCCGAGCTCATCGGCATGCCCCCGCCGGGCGCCGAACCGGTGTGGCCGCAGCACGCACCGGCCCGGCAGGCGGTGTGATCAGGCGGGAATGGGAACCGGCAGCGCCACGTTCGGCTTGGGCAGCAGGCACCCGTCCCGAACCAGGCTGAGCTGGTTGTTCTTGGCGAAGCAGGCCGGGATCCGGTAGGTCTGCTGGCCGTAGGTCAGGCCCTTCCGCGCGAACACCACGCCGTTCTCGTCGACCTCGCACGGGTTGTTGAACGTGCAGACCTCGCCGTTGTCGTTGCCGGTGTTGTTGATGCCGACGACCTCCCGGCTGCCCTGGTCGATGATCGGCGAGCCGGACGTGCCGTGGACGGTGTCGCAGCCGGGCGCGTACCGGATCGAGTCCTTCCAGGTCCAGCCCGCCTCGCGGACGGAGTACACGACCCGCTCGATCGAGCAGTTCCAGGTGCGGGTGAAGTAGCCGGACACGACGCTGACCGGCGTGCCGACGTTGGCGGGCGAGGCCGCCACGGTCAGCGGGTGCCCGCCGAAGTCGCGGGCGATCTCCCGGTAGGAGGAGTCGAGGGCGTAGAGCGCGACGTCGGTGTCGGTCATCGTGGCGTAGACGAGCTTCGTCGCGCGGATCTGGCCCAGCTCGCGGCCGTCGGCGCCGAGCAGCACCATCTTGCGGTTGGCAGGCCGGTTGACCAGCACCTCGCCCGCCTCCGGCATGCCCGACTCCAGGCAGTGACCGTTGGTCAGGACGAGCGCGCGGTCGAACTCGTCCGACTGGGGCAGCCGGACGAGTGAACCGGAGCAGTTGCTGAGCTTGACAATGCCGCTGTAGTCGGCGGCGGGTGCGGCGGACGCGGCGCTGACCCCGGCCAATGCGGGACCGGCCAGCAGAAGGGCGAGGATCGTGAACAGGCGGCGGAACATGACGCGGAGCGTAGCGGAACGGCTACTCAGCAGCCCCGCGAAGCGTGTGTCCGGTATCACGTGCTAGGTGTGGAAAGGGGAAGATGACGCACGCCGCGGCCCGTTCCGGACAGAAAGCGCGGCGGCGTGTTACGTCACCTCGGGGGACATCACCGGCAGGCAACGTGCACACTTGCTGGTTGAACAGGCGCCGCTGCTGCAGCGGCGGGATGGAGCAGGAGAGCGGACAGCGTGGCTGGATCGACGAAGACGAAGAAGGACGACACCGGGGCGAACGGCGCCGGTCGTCGGCGGTTGGTGATCGTCGAGTCGCCCGCCAAGGCCCGCAAGATCGCCTCCTACCTCGGCCCGGGTTACGTCGTGGAGTCCTCGGTCGGGCACATCCGCGACCTGCCGTCGCGGGCGGACGACGTCCCGGCCAAGTACAAGGGCGAGTCGTGGGCGAAGCTCGGCGTGAACGTCGACCACGACTTCGAGCCGCTCTACGTCGTCTCCGCGGACAAGAAGTCCAAGGTCACGGAGCTGAAGAGCCTCCTGAAGGACGTCGACGAGCTCTTCCTCGCCACCGACCCCGACCGCGAGGGCGAGGCCATCGCCTGGCACCTGCTGGAGACCCTCAAGCCGAAGGTCCCGGTGCGCCGGATGGTCTTCCACGAGGTCACCGAGCAGGCCGTCCGCGCGGCCGCCGAGGACACCCGCGAGCTGGACGGGGACCTCGTCGACGCGCAGGAGACCCGCCGCATCCTGGACCGGCTGTACGGCTACGAGGTCTCGCCGGTGCTGTGGAAGAAGGTCATGCCGCGGCTGTCGGCGGGCCGCGTGCAGTCGGTGGCGACGCGGCTGGTCGTGGAGCGCGAGCGGGAGCGCATCAAGTTCACCTCGGCGTCGTACTGGGACATCTCCGCGACGATGGACGCGGGCGAGGACGCCACCCCGCGCCAGTTCCCGGCGCGCCTGGTGTCGGTCGACGGCGCACGCCTGGCCACCGGCAAGGACTTCGACGCCTCCGGGCAGCTCAAGGCGAACGCCAGGGACGTCCGGGTGCTCGAGGAGGCGGCGGCGCGGGCGCTGGCCCAGGGCCTGCACCAGCGGGACTTCAAGGTCACCAGCGTCGAGGAGAAGCCGTACACGCGGCGGCCGTACGCGCCGTTCATGACCTCCACGCTGCAGCAGGAGGCCGGCCGGAAGCTGCGCTTCAACGCCGAGACCACGATGCAGATCGCGCAGCGGCTGTACCAGAACGGGTACATCACCTACATGCGTACCGACTCCACGACGCTGTCGGAGTCGGCGCTCGCGGCGGCCCGCAGCCAGGCGACCGAGCTGTACGGCAAGGACCACGTCTCGCCGACGCCGCGGCAGTACACCCGCAAGGTCAAGAACGCGCAGGAGGCCCACGAGGCGATCCGCCCCGCCGGCGAGGTGTTCCGCACGCCCGGCCAGGTCGCGGGTGAGCTGCAGGCCGACGAGTTCCGGCTGTACGAGCTGATCTGGCAGCGCACGATCGCCTCGCAGATGGCCGACGCCAAGGGCACCACGATGTCGGTGCGCATCACCGGCACCGCGAGCACGGGCGAGGAGTGCGTGTTCGCCGCGTCCGGCCGCACGATCACCTTCGCCGGCTTCCTCAAGGCCTACGTGGAGGCGGTGGACGCCGACTCCGGCGCCGAGGCCGACGACAAGCAGAGCCGCCTGCCGCAGCTGGTCAAGGACCAGGCGCTGACCGCGACCGACCTGTCCCCGGACGGGCACGCGACCACGCCGCCGGCGCGCTACAACGAGCCCAGCCTGGTCAGCAAGCTGGAGGAGCTGGGCATCGGCCGCCCGTCGACGTACGCGTCGATCATCAAGACCATCCAGGACCGCGGGTACGTCTGGAAGAAGGGCGCCGCGCTGGTCCCGTCGTGGGTCGCGTTCGCCGTGGTCGGGCTGTTGGAGCGGCACTTCGAGCGGCTGGTCGACTACGACTTCACCGCGGCGATGGAGGACGAGCTCGACCGCATCGCGGCCGGGAACGAGCAGCGCACCCGCTGGCTGTCGCGGTTCTACTTCGGCGGCGAGCAGGGCGTGGACGGCTCGGTCGGGCGTCTCGGCGGGCTGAAGAAGCTGGTCAGCGGCGGCGTCGAGGACATCGACCCGCGCGAGATCAACTCCATCCCGATGTTCGAGGACAACGACGGGCACACCGTGCACGTGCGGGTCGGCCGCTACGGCCCGTACCTGGAGCGCGAGGTGGACGGCAAGCCGCAGCGCGCGAACCTGCCCGAGGACCTGCCGCCGGACGAGCTGACCGTGGAGATCGCGGAGAAGCTGTTCGCGACCCCGCAGGAGGGCCGTGACCTCGGCGTCGACCCGGTCACCCAGCACCGGATCGTCGCCAAGGAGGGCCGGTTCGGCCCGTACGTCACCGAGGTGCTCCCGGAGCCCGAGGAGACGGACGGCAAGAAGACCAGCAAGGCGAAGAAGCCGAAGCCGCGCACCGGTTCGCTGTTCCAGTCGATGTCGATCGAGACGGTGACGCTGGAGGACGCGCTCAAGCTGCTGTCGCTGCCGCGGGTGGTGGGCAAGGACCCGGAGACCGGCGAGGAGATCACCGCGCAGAACGGGCGCTACGGGCCGTACCTGAAGAAGGGCACGGACTCGCGGTCGCTGTCGAGCGAGGACCAGATCTTCTCGATCACGCTGGACGAGGCGCTGAAGATCTACGCGGAGCCGAAGCAGCGTGGCCGCCGGGGCGCCGCGAAGCCGCCGCTGAAGGAGCTGGGCGAGGACCCGGTGTCCAAGAAGCCGATGGTGGTCAAGGACGGCCGGTTCGGCCCGTACGTGACCGACGGGGAGTACAACGCGACCCTGCGCAAGGGCGACAGCATCGAAGGGCTGACCCCGGAGCGGGCGTCCGAGCTGCTCGCCGAGAAGCGCGCGAAGGGCCCGGCGCCGAAGAAGAAGGCGCCGGCGCGCAAGGCCCCGGCGAAGAAGGCCGCCGCGAAGAAGTAGGCCTCGAACAGCAGTTCGACCGAAACTGTCGTACCCCGGGTGCACACTGCCCCCGTGACGACGATCGACGAACTGCTGACCGAGGCCGGCCGGCCGGTGCTGGACGCCGTGCCGGAGCGCGCGAGCACCTGGGACCTGTACGCGCCGTACGCGACGGACGACGATGTCGAGCGCATCCGGTATCCGCTGAGCCGGTCGGACGACCCGGCCGACCTGGTGGCCGAGGCCGAAGAGCACAACGCCTGGATGGCGCAGCTGCGGGACTCGCCGTTCGTCGAGGGCGGCGACCTGACGGACGACGCGATGCGGGCGTTCGCGCTGATGCTGCGCGGTCCGATCCGGATGGTGCTCACCGGCGTGCACAGCGGGCTCGACGGCCCGCTGGACGTGCGGGTCTACGCCGACACGGCCGCCGGGGTGCTGTGGAGCTGGCGGCCGGACAGCACGGAGGTCGGCGGCTGGGGTTACCGCGAGCTGCGGACGCTGTTCGACCGGGTGGTCGGGTTCGTGCCCGAGCAGCGCCGCGGCCGGTTCGGCTCGGTGATGCTGCAGGCGGGCCCTTCCGGCGAGCTGGCAGGGCGGGACGCCGAGCAGGCGGCGCGGGTGCGGGAGTTCCTGCGGCGGCCGCGCACCGGCACGACGGTGGTCGATCTGATGGCGTTCGACCGGCGTTGCGCGCAGTTCCCGCGGCTCGGCTACGTCGTGGTGGACAACGACCTGGGGCGGCACGTCCTGGCGACGGTCACCGAACCGGGCGAGGGCACGCAGCTGTTCCTGGTCCCGTCCGACCGCGACCGGCTGGCGCAGTGGATGACCGACGCGGTCGAGGCGGCGATGACCTGTGCCTGAACTTCCGGTTGCGCACAGTGATCACGGGGTTGCCCGGATGGGCGCGTGCGCGTCGCGAAAAGCCCACTACGCTGGGACGAGGTGTTTCCGATCGCACGGGAGTGGTCACCATGGGTCCGGCGAAGGACGACGGTCGTTTCGGCGACGGCACGCAGTCCGGCCTGCCGCCGCTGACGTTCGGCGACGCCGTCTCGGGGTCGGTCGGCGACGAAGAGGGCTACCAGCCGTTGAAGGTGGCCAAGCCGGTCGAGCCGGACCCGGAGAAGGTCCGCGAGATGATCGAGGCCATGTCGGACAAGCCGGCGACCCCGGCCGAGGTGCCGGCGGACGACACACCGCCGGCGGCTCCGGCCCCCGCGGTGCCGCCCGCGCCGCCGCTCGGCATCCTGCCGCGTCAGCGCACGTGGACCGGGCGCCAGCGGATCGGCTCGTGGGCGAAGCCGTCGTTCCGCCTGCCGCGGCCGGGTCAGAGCGGCTCGGTCCGCAGGGCGAAGCCGTCCAGCGGGTCGGCGGCGTTCCTCGTCGCGATCCTGCTGATGGTCGTGTTCGGCGTGCTCGCGATCCAGTTCCTGTCCAGCCTGATCGACACCCTCACCGGCATCTTCGAGTAGGCCGCGACGGGACGATCTTCGCGTTTCGGACGCGTACCGCCCACCACGACGGGCACTCTCAGATCGACAGAGCTACCCTGGCCCCACGGTTGGGGGATGCCGGTTTGTCGCGCGAGGGGTTCCCCAGCGCCACGGGAGTGAGTGGGGTGGGTCCGATCAGCGAGGTCGTGCACGTGGAACCCGGCGCAGGAAGTGAGGCGCCGGCAGGGCGTGACGCCTCGACGATCCACCGGGCCCGGCGGGTCCTCGCGATCCGGCCGTTCCGGCGGCTGTGGGGCGTCACCTACCTGTGCAGCGTCGCGGACTGGCTGACCATCCTCGGCCTGACCAGCCTCGCGACCCAGCTGACCACCAACTACACGGCGCAGAACTTCGCCTTCACCGGCGTCCTGCTCTCCGCGCTGCTGCCCGGCCTGATCTTCGCCCCGCTCGGCGGCCTGCTCGCCGACCGCTTCGACCGGCGCAAGGTCATGTTCGTCGCCGACCTGTTCCGCTGCGGATTCCTGCTGTCGGTCGCCTTCGTCGGCACGTCCTGGTGGCTCTACATCGCGAACTTCCTGGCCAGCGCGAGCGCGATGATGTGGATCCCGTCCAAGGAGGCGGCGGTCCCGAACCTGCTCAAGCGCCCGGACCAGGTGGAGACGGCCAACCAGCTCGGGCTGGTGATGACCTACGGGCTCGCCACGGTCACCGCAGGCGGCCTCTACGCCGTGGTGACGCGGATCGCGGCCTCGGTCGGCCTGCCCTCCGGGTTCTTCGGCGAGCTGGGCGTCGCCAAGGTCATCGTCGTGCTCATCGCGCTGCTGTACCTGGCCAGCGCGATCCTGGTGCTGACCCGCATCCCGGAGCTGTCGGTCCGCAAGCCGCGGATGGCCGAGGTCTCGCACGAGCAGGCCGAGAAGGCCGCGAAGCCGGTCGCGGAGGCGGACAAGCCCGGGCTGGGCGCCCTGGTCAAGGACGCGGGCAAGTACGTGCGGAGCACGCCGCTGGTCCGTGGCCTGCTCATCGGCGCGGCCGGCGCGTTCGCCGCGGGCGGCGCGGTGGTCGGGTCGGCCAAGCCGTACTCGTCGAGCCTGCTGGCCGGCGACTCCGCGTGGGGCCTGCTGGTCGTGGCCGTGTTCATCGGGCTGGCGACCGGCATGGGCGGCGCGCCGAAGCTGGCCCGGCGGCTCCCGCACGACCGGCTCTTCGGCATTTCGATCGTGCTCGCCGGCCTGGCGTTGATCCTGGTGGCGTTGTCGCCGCACCTGACCGTGTCGCTGATCGCGGTCGCGATCGTCGGCGCGTGCGCGGGCGCGGCGTTCCTGACCGGCGTGACGATCATCGGCTCGCAGGTCGACGACGCGATCCGTGGCCGGATCAACGCGATCTACCAGTCGATGATGAAGATCATCGTGTTCGGGTCGGTCTCGCTGGTGCCGCTGCTGATCGGTCTGACGAAGCCGCGGACGATCACGGTCTGGGGCAACCCGATCATCATCGACGGCACCCGCCCGGTGATGCTCGGCGGCGGCGCGCTCGCCGCGGTCGTCGGCATCATCGCCTACCGGCAGATGGACTCGCGCCGGTCCGAGCCGATCATGGCGGACCTGCGCAACGCGATCCGGCGCCGTCCGCGCCGCGTGAACGGCCTGCTCATCGCGCTGGAGGGCACCACGGCCGCGGACACCGCCGTGCAGGCGTCCAAGCTCGCCGAGTGGCTGCGGTCGGCCAGTCCGCGCCCGGTGGTGCTGGCCGCGGACCCGGCGCTGGACGACGAGCGGCTCGCCGCGCTCATCGGCAACGCGTCGCTGTCCGGGGCGCGGGCGCAGGCGCTCGCGGCCGCCGCGGTGCGCGCCGACATCGTGGAGCGCAACGTCAACCCCGCGCTGGACGGCGGCGCGATCGTGGTGATGGAACGCTTCGTCGACTCGCCGCTCGCGCACCTGTCCGCCGTCGCCGGGCTGGACGCGAAGGAACTCGAAGGCCTGGCCGACTGGGCCACCGGCCGCCTCCGGCCGGACGTGACGGTGCTGCTGGACGCCGATCCCGGCGCGAACGCGCCCGGCCCGATCTCGGTCGAGGACCAGTGGCGCGTGCAGAACCTGCTCAGCGAGATGGCCGCCGCCGACCCGGACCACTACGTCGTGGTGGACGCCGACGGGCCCGCGGACGAGGTCGGCGACCGGGTGCGCACCGCGGTCACGGCCGTGCTCGCCCAGCGCAAGCTCGGACTGGTGCCGCTGGCCGAGGTGGAGGCCAGGTGACCGCTGTCGTCGCGCCGGCCGGGGTGTGGGCCCAGCTGGTCGGCCAGGACCACGCTGTCGACGTGTTGTCCTCCGCCGCGCGCGCGGCGGCGCAGATCGTCGCGGGCGAGCCCGCGCCACCGGGCGCGATGACGCACGCCTGGCTGCTCACCGGCCCGCCCGGCTCCGGCCGGTCCGTGGCGGCCCGCGCGTTCGCCGCGGCCCTGCAGTGCATCACCGGCACCGGGTGCGGCCAGTGCCCAGGCTGCCGGACGGCGATGCACGGCACGCACGCCGACGTGCGGCTGGTCATCCCGGAGGGCCTGTCGATCTCGGTCGCGGAGATGCGTGCGCTGGTCCAGGCCGCCGCCCGCCGCCCGACGACGGGCCAGTGGCAGGTCGTGATCATCGAGGACGCCGACCGGTTGACCGAAGGCGCGTCGAACGCCCTCCTCAAGGCGGTCGAGGAGCCGCCGGAGCGGACGGTGTTCCTGCTGTGCGCGCCGTCGGACCACCCTGAGGACATCTCCGTCACGATCCGTTCCCGGTGCCGCCTGGTGACGCTGCGGACGCCGGCTGCGGAGGCGATCGCCCGCGTGCTGGTCGAGCGGGACGGCGTCGACCCGGAGCTGGCCGAGTGGGCCGCGTCGGTGTGCGGCGGTCACGTCGGCCGCGCGCGGCGCCTGGCCACGGACGACAACGCCCGCAAGCGGCGTGCCGCGGTGCTGCGGATCCCGCTGGGCCTGTCGCGTCCTGGTGACGTGTTCCGCTGCGCCGACGACCTGATCGCCGCCGCCGAAGCGGACGCGACGGAGGAGAGCAAGGAACGCGACGAGGCCGAGAAGGCGGAGCTGCGCAACGCGATGGGCGGCGACGCGACCGGCAAGGGCGTCGCCGGGGCCAAGCGCGCGGCCGAAGCGGCGGTCAAGCAGCTGGAGAAGCGCCAGAAGTCCCGGGCGACCCGCACCCAGCGCGACACGCTGGACCTCGCGCTGGTCGACCTCGCCGGTTTCTACCGGGACGTGCTGGTGGCGGTCAGCGGCGCCGACGCCCGCTACAACCACCCGGACCACGCCCAGGACATCGAGCAGGCCGCCCGCCAGTGGACGGCGGAGTCGACGCTGAAACGCCTGGAAGCGGTGCTGGCCTGCCGCGAAGCGATCCTGTGGAACGTCAAGCCGCGGATCGCGGTGGAAGCGATGCTGACGGCCCTGCGCCACGGCTGACGGACGCGTGAAAAAGGGGCGGCGCCGGTTGCGGCACCGCCCCTTCCTCAGAACGTCAGTCCCGTGGCCGTGGCGACGGCTTCACCGGAACCGCCTTCAGCCGCTTCCGGGCCGGGAACGCCGCCACGAGCACGACCCCGAGCAGCAGCATCGCCGTGCCGGTCCAGAACATGGGCACCGCCGAGTAGGCGCCGGCCGTGTAGGCGAGCTTCTGCGGCGCGGCCGGGGGAGCCGCGTTGCCCGGCGGCGGCGGCGTGCTCGTCGTCCCGCACACCACACCGCCCTCGGGCGCGTACGCCCGCCCGATCTGCTCGCCCAGCGACAGCTGCGCCAGCGACGACGGCAGGGAGTCACTGCCCGCCGGGAGCAGGTCCTTCAGCCCGGCGGTCGGCAGGATCTGCAGGTCCAGCAGCCGTGCGGAGGCGCCCAGCTGGTAGCCCTTGAACGGGTCGGTGAGGTTCTGGCCCTTCTGGGTCAGCTCGGCGATGCTCAGCCGCAGGACGCCGAGGTCGAGCACCTTGCCCGCGGTGTCCGGGACCTGCTGCAGGCCCTTCTGCGCGGTGGCGACCAGTCCACCGACCACCGGCAGGTCCTCCAGCGGGCCGAACTGCTGGGACAGGCCGGACAGCGGCAGCCCGATCGGGATGTCCTTCGTCGGGTTGGTCGCGTCGAGCGTGTAGAGCACCTTGCCCTGCCGCTCGATCGTGATCACCGGCGCGGTGTACTCGACCTTCGAGGTCTTCTCGTCGCCGGTCGAGGTGACCTTGAGCGTCGGCTGGCTGACGACCTTCAGCGTCAGCTCGAGCGGGGTGCCTTTGAGGATCTCGATGTCCGCGGCCTGCAGCGTGGAGACCGACTGCACCGCCTTGTTGGGCGAACCGGGGATGTCGACCAGCTGCACCACCGACCGCGACGACAGCGTGTTCGGCAGGCTGAGCACGGAGTTCGTGCCGTCGGACTTGGTCTGGTCGCCGCCGCTGAGCAGGCCGCCGAGGGTCTGCAGGCCCTGCGCCGGGTCGAAGCCGTCGGCCAGCTGCACGTTCTGCAGGTCGAGGCCGTCGATCGGCAGGTTCGGCAGCGACGGGATGACGTTGAGCAGCGACAGGCTCGCCAGGGAGGTGCTGGCGTCGGCGATGGTGCCGACGCAGGGGCCGAGGGTCGGGCTGTAGCGGGCGTGCACCTTGCCGTTCAGCAGGCCGACGTTGAGCAGCGGGTTCTCCGGCGCGTTGAGGCCGCCGGTGAGCGGTTTCTCGTTGTCCGGCAGCGCGGTCTGCACGAGGCTGCCCGGCGCCTGCGGCGCGTTCCCGCCGATCGCGAGCCCGAGCGGGGAGGACTGGGCGATCGACTTCTCGTAGCTGAGCAGCGCCTCGGAGTTCGCCTGCGCGCTGGACAGGCCCATCCCGGCTTCGAGCGCGGACTGCTTGGGCAGCTGCTCGCCGAAGCCGGGCAGGATCGTGCTGGTCGGGACCGAGTTCGGCAGCAGGCGCAGCACGCCGAGCGCGGCGGCCGCGTCGGCGACCGCGTGGCCGAGCGGCTGCGGACCCTCCTGGCCGACGAACGGCGGCTGCCCCGGGTTGGCCGGCTGCGGGGTCGGGGTGGTGGGGATCGTGCTCTGCGCCACGGCGGGCGTGGCCGACAGGACGAGCACGGCCGCGGCGACCGGCAGCGCCAGCGCGCGAGGCATGCGTCGACGCATGTGGAAGGTCCTCCCAGTACGACCGGGCCGATCTTCGAGTGACCGGCGTCGCACAGCCTAACGACGCGGGGGGTGCTGAAGTGACGCGAACGGGGCCGCTACACTAGTTCGTGTTGCCGCCTTAGCTCAGTCGGCCAGAGCGGCTCACTCGTAATGAGCAGGTCAGGGGTTCGATTCCCCTAGGCGGCTCCGGCAACGGTCGGGGGCTCTCCACTCGGAGGGCCCCCGACGTCGTTTCCGGCCTAGGCTCTCCGGCCATGGCCCGCCGCTCCGAGACGATCAGTCCGACCGCCCACTACACCGGCTTCGTGTGGGTGCGCGGCGGGCTCTCCGACCCCGCCTTCGCGACCGCTGAGGGGCGCGTCCTGCACGGGCTGCTGCGGCCGGTCATGGCAGCCAGCGGCGCGCTGGGCGGACCGACGCTCGACGGCTTCCTGCTGGCCCGGCACCGCCTGATCGACCGGCTGCTCACCGACGCCGTCGAGCGCGACGGGATCACCCAGGTCGTCGAGGTCGCGGCCGGGCTGTCCGCCCGCGGCTGGCGGTTCACCCGGCGCCACCCGGGCCTGACCTACCTCGAAGCGGACCTGCCGGACATGGCCGCGCGCAAACGCCGCACCCTGCGCGGCGCGCCTCCCGCCGGGCCCGGGCACCGCGTGGTCGAACTGGACGTCCTCGACGAGACCGGTCTGGACCGGCTGGTGGCCGGCCTTGACCCGGCCCGCGGACTGGTGATCGTCACCGAGGGGCTGGTCAACTACTTCGACGAGCCTGCGGTGCGGGCGATGTGGGCGCGCTTCGCCAGGGCGCTGGGCCGGTTCGAGCGCGGCCGGTACCTGTCGGACCTGCACCTGGCCACTTCGGACTTCGCGGTGCGGGCGTTCGTCCGGGCGCTGTCGGCGTTCGTGCGCGGACAGGTGCACCTGCACTTCGCCAACGAGGCCGAGGCGGAGGCGGCGCTACTCACGGCCGGATTCGGCCGGGCGGTGCTGCACGTCCCGCCGGAGACGGGGCTCGTCCGGGTCGTCGAGGCCGCGACCTAGCAGCCGGTCGAGCAGCATCGCGCCGAACGCGAGCGCGAGGAACAGCACCGCGATCACCAGGCAGTTCACCGCCACCCGCCCGTACCCGATGGCGGTCACGTCGACGAACGGGTACGGGTAGAAGCCGTCGACCGCGCCGCGGACGAGCGTGAACGCCACCCATGCGAGCGGGTAGACGACCGACCAGCCGATGATCCGCGGGGTCACCGCCGCGCGCGGTCCGAACAGCAGCCACCCGAGCATGCCCAGCAGCGGGGATGCGGTGTGCAACAGGAAGTCGGCCACCCACGCCCAACCGGTGAGGTCCTGAAGATCGGCCAGCGCCAGGTGGAACACGATGCCGGTGACCGCGATCGCGAGCACGCCGTCCAGCCTCAGGGCGCGGAACACTGTGGACGTCCGCAGTGGACGGATCGCCAGCAGCAGACTCGTGAATCCCACGATCAGGTTGGACTGAATCGTGAAGTAGGCGAACACGTTGGCCATCCGCGCGGCCGCCGAGTCGTAGCGGCCGCCCAACACTCCCGAGGTGACGAACAGCTGCGTGACCACGCCGATCAGCACCACCAGCGCGTGCACACCGAACCAGACGCGAGCGATCCTCATACTCGGAAGGTAACCGCTCCGGTACTTCGGGTGACGCTCGACACACCGGCGCCCGCGAATAGTCCCGCCGATCACCGGCAAGCCACCCGGCGAGGCCGAAAACGGCTTCGCGCAAGGAGAAAACGCCTCATCTGCCGCTCGTCGGCAGAGAAAGGACGATCGAGAATGCGCATGATCACTCGCACTGTCGCCGCCGGCGCCATCGCCCTGCCGCTGACGCTCGGGGCCGCCGGGATCGCCTCCGCGGACACCGTCGAGGAGCACGAGGGTGTCGCCTACGAGCAGGTGTCGGCGACGGCGGGCCCGGACGGCGCGTCGTACAGCGCCACCGCCGCGGCCGCCGAGGAAGGCACGTACGCCGACCACGACGATAACGACGACGGCGGTCTGCTGGACATCCTGGACCTCTGATGACGCCCGGTCCGGACGGCCCCCGGGACGAGCACCCGGGGGCCGTTCAGGACACCGGTCCCGAAGGTTAGGCTGGGCGTCCTCGTCGTTCCAGGAGGACACCGCAGTGACCGTCACCCCGCCGGGGCAGCGCGAGCGGCTCTCGCCGAACCAGCTCGCCAAGCAGGAGCAGATCGTCGAAGCCGCCCGGCAGGTGCTGGCCAGGGACGGGCTCGCCGGGTGCACCGCCCGCGCCATCGCCGACGCGAGCCCGCTCACCAAGAGCGCGATCCACTACTACTTCAGCGACACCGACGTGCTCGTCGACCGCGCGATGGCCGCGCACGTCACGACGTTCCTCGACGACCTCCGCGCGGTGGCCGCCCGCCACGACGACCCGAGGGACAAGCTGTGGGCGGTACTGGAGGCCTACCTCGACGCCTTCACCGAGCGCCCCAACTCCGCGTTCCTGTGGTTCGAGTACTGGATCGCCGTCAGCAGGGCCGACCACCCGGAGGCGATCGAGGCGATGCTCCGGTCGGTCACCGAACTGCTCACCGAGCTGCTGGCGGACGTCGGCGTCATCGACCCGCGGGCCCGCGCCCGCGCCCTGATGTCCTACCTGCTCGGCGCGGTCGTGCAGCAGCGCGTCCGGCGGCGCCCGTTCGCCACCCTCCGTGAGGAGATCGAGTCGCTCTGTCTGCCCTAAGGTTCGGGGTATGCCTCTGTTCTCCTTCGAGGGCGTGAGCCCCACCGTGCACCCGGACGCCTGGATCGCGCCCACCGCGACCCTGATCGGCGACGTCGTCATCGAAAAGGACGTCTCCATCTGGTACGGCGCGGTGCTGCGGGCCGACTTCGGCAAGATCATCGTGCGCGAGGGCGCCAACATCCAGGACAACTCGGTGGTCCACGTGAACACCGGCGTGTGCGAGATCGGCCGCAACGTCACCGTCGGCCACATGTGCCTCGTGCACGACTGCACGGTCGGCGAGCAGGCCCTGATCGGCAACGGCTCGACCGTGCTGGACCAGTCGGTGATCGGCGAGCGCGCGCTGATCGCCGCCGGCTCCACGGTCACGCCGGGCACCCAGGTGCCGCCGGAGGTCATCGCGATGGGCAGCCCGGCCAAGAAGTTCGTGCCGCTGACCGACTCCGCGAGAGGCTGGGTCGACCACAACGCGGCCATCTACCAGCAACTGGCCAAGCGGCACGCGGAAGGCGTGGCACCGGTCGACTAAGCTGGGACGCGTCCGTTTCAGCGACTGGCGCCGTAGAGGTGGAGCACCACCGGGAAGCGACCGACGAGGCCGGCACCGCGCGCCTGGGTGTGGCCAGTGTCAGGAGTAGGAAGATGACGCACCAGCCAGCCATCCCCGAGCTCACCGCTGCCGACCCGCAGATCGCCGGACTCGTCGAGGACGAGGCGCGCCGCCAGGCGGAGAAGATCCGCCTCATCGCCTCCGAGAACTACGTCTCCCAGGCGGTGCTGGAGGCCACCGGCTCCGTCCTCACCAACAAGTACTCCGAGGGCTACGCCGGCAAGCGGTACTACGAGGGCCAGCAGTTCATCGACCAGGTCGAGCAGATCGCGATCGAGCGCGCCAAGGCGCTGTTCGGCGTCGACCACGCGAACGTGCAGCCGTACTCGGGCTCGCCCGCGAACCTGGCCGCCTACCTCGCCTTCGCCAGCCCCGGCGACACCGTGATGGGCATGGCGCTGCCCGACGGCGGCCACCTCACCCACGGCTGGTCGGTCTCGGCGACCGGCAAGTGGTTCAACCCGGTCCGCTACGGCGTGCGCAAGGAGACCGGCCGCGTCGACCTCGACCAGGTGCGTGAGCTGGCGCTGGAGCACCGCCCGAAGCTGATCTTCGCCGGCGGCACCGCGATCCCGCGCACCATCGACTTCCCGGCCTTCGCGGAGATCGCGAAGGAGGTCGGCGCCGTGCTGGTGGCCGACATCGCGCACATCGCCGGCCTGGTCGCCGGTGGCGCGCACCCGTCGCCGGTCGGCCACGCGCAGGTGATCACCACCACCACGCACAAGACCCTGCGCGGCCCGCGCGGCGCGATGATCATGACCGACGCCGACCACGCGAAGGCCATCGACAAGGCCGTGTTCCCCGGCCTGCAGGGCGGCCCGCACAACCACACGACGGCCGCCATCGCCGTCGCGCTGGGCGAGGCCGCCAAGCCGGAGTTCCGCGACTACGCCCACGCGATCGTCGCGAACGCCAAGGCGCTGGCCGAGGCCCTGATCGAGCGCGGTTTCGACCTGGTCTCCGGCGGCACCGACAACCACCTGCTGCTGGTCGACCTGACGAGCAAGCAGATCGGCGGCAAGCCGGCCGCGCAGGCGCTGGACCGCGCCGGCATCGAGCTGAACTACAACACGGTGCCGTTCGACCCGCGCAAGCCGTTCGACCCGTCCGGCATCCGGCTGGGCACCGCGGCCATCACCACCCGCGGTCTCACGCCGGAGCACCAGCCGCAGATCGCCGAGTGGATCGACCGCTCGATCGCCGCGGCGGCCGCGAACGACGAGGACGCGATCAACAAGATCGCCGGCGAGGTGCGCGACCTGCTCGCCGCCTACCCGATCCCCGGCTACCGGGCCTGATCGAAACGAGAAACGCCCCTTCCCCGCGCGGGGAAGGGGCGTTTCTCGTTGGGCGCACTCAGTGGTGCTCGCCGCCCTCGGCGGCCTCCTTCGCGAGCCGGTCGATCTCACGCTGGTAGGAGCGCTTGATCTCGGCCTCCGCCTCGGACCGGCCCACCCACTGCGAGCCCTCGACGCTCTTGGCCGGCTCCAGGTCCTTGTACACCTGGAAGAAGTGCTCGATCTCCAGCTTGTGGAACTCGTTCAGGTGGTGGATGTCGCGCAGGTGCTCCAGCCGCGGGTCGTCGGACGGCACCGCGAGGACCTTGTCGTCCGGCCCCTTCTCGTCCGTCATCCGGAACATGCCGATCGCGCGGCAGCGGATCAGGCAGCCCGGGAACGTCGGCTCCTGGACGAGCACCAGCACGTCGAGCGGGTCGCCGTCCTGCCCAAGGGTGTCGTCGATGAAGCCGTAGTCGGCCGGGTACTGGGTGGCCGTGAACAGGGTCCGGTCCAGGCGGATGCGACCGGTCTTGTGGTCCACCTCGTACTTGTTGCGCTCCCCCTTGGGGATTTCGATCGTGGCGTCGAACTCCACGGCGTCCTCGCTGACCTCGTCTTTTCCCGCCGGTACCGGCGGCTTACGGTTTCGCTAACTTGTTCTCACTAGTGTGGACCACGCGCCGTTGGGAAGTCGCACTGATGTCGTCTTGACAACAGTGAGTTTGCCCGCGGTGTGTCGCCGGTCTGGAGGAGGGGTGCGTGCCGAGCAACGAACAGCCCGAGTGGCCGTCAGAAGACACCGACGCCGGCAGCGGGGAGAGTTCCGCTGACGGCGGCGCCACGGCCCAGCTGCCGGTGCCCGGCAAGGTTTCCCTGCCCGAATCGCCGACGTTGTTCGTGCCTGCCGAGCGGGACGCGGAGAAGACCCAGTTCATCCCGGCGGCCAAGCCGGACGCGGAAAGCACGCAGGTCATCGACCTGCGGCAGGTGCCGGAGCAGGAGACCGAGCCGCATCGGGTCCCGCGGCCGCAGCCGCCGCAGTCGGCCGAGTCGGCGCAGCCGCGACCGCAGTCCGCGCAGCCGGAGCACCGGCCACAGCAGCCCGTCCAGCAGCAGCCGCCGCAGCAGTCCGCCGAATCGGCACCGCCGCGGCCGCAGTCCGCCCAGCCGCCGCAGCAGTCGGCTCAGCAGCAGTCCGCCGCCGAGCCGTCGCAGCCGCGGCCGCAGCCCGCGCCGAACCACGAGCCGTCGCAGCCGGTGCCGCCCGCGGCCGTTCCGCCGGTGCAGCCGATGCGCATCGAGCCCAGCGGCGAAATCCACCCCGCGGAGGCGACCACCGGCGAGGAGAAGCCGCCCGCCGAACCCGAGGCGAAGCCGAAGCGCCGCCGCAAGGGCGTGCTGATCGGCAGCATCGTGGCGCTGGTGCTGGTCGTCGCGGTGGGCGCCGCGCTCGCCACGCCGTACGTCTCCAACCGCCTCGGCCTGCCGTGGGCGCCGAACCTGCCGAAGGGCGACAGCCCGCAGCCGGTGCCGGTGGCCCTCTCGCTCAAGGCACCCAGCGCGTCGGCGCCGGAACCGACGTCGTCCGGGGTGTCCGCGGCGCTGGCCGGCCCGGCCGCGAACGCCGCGCTGGGCACGCTCACCGGCGCCGTGATCGACCCGGCGACCGGCGAGCTGCTGTGGGACCGCAACTCCGGCCAGTTCCGCACCCCGGCGTCCACCACCAAGCTGCTGACCACCTCCGCCGCGCTGCTCGCGATGGACCCGGGCACGCAGCTGAGCACCAAGGTCGTGCAGGGCTCGTCGCCGGACACCGCCGTGATCGTCGCGGGCGGGGACATCACGCTGTCCTCGCTGCCCGCCGGGCAGCAGTCGGTGTACGCCGGCGCCGCCCACCTCGACGACCTCGTCGCGCAGGTCAAGCAGGCCAGCGGCGGCGCGATCAAGAAGGTCCAGATCGACACCTCGATCTGGTCCGGCGCGCAGACCGCGCCGGGCTGGGCGCCCGACGACGCCCCGATCTACACCGCCGCGATGACGCCGGTGATGCTCGACGGCGGCCTCACCGACCCGACGAACGACCACTCGATGCGAGTCGCCCAGCCGGCGAACACCGTGTTGCAGACGTTCGCGCAGCGCCTCGGCGCCACCGCGTCCGGCCAGGCGACGGCGCCGCAGGACGCGAAGGTGCTCGGCGAGGTGAAGTCCGCCCCCCTGAGCGAGCTGATCGCGCACGCGCTGGAGGCCTCGGACAACACCCTCGCGGACGCGATCGGCCGGATGACGGCCATCGCGACCGGCGCCGACGCGTCGTTCGCCGGCGCCGCGCAGGCGACCCTGTCCGTGCTGTCCCAGAACGGGTTCGACGTCTCCCAGGTCAAGCTGAGCGACAACAGCGGGCTGTCCCCGCAGAACAGCGTCCCGGCGAAGCTGCTCGCGCAGGTGCTGGCCGTCGCCGCGGGACCGGACGGCAAGGACCCGCGCACCGCGAAACTGCGCCCGATGCTGGCCGGGCTGCCGGTGGCCGGCGGCAGCGGCACCCTCGCCGACCGCTACGACGCCCCGAACTCCCGGTCCGGCAAGGGGTGGGTCCGCGCCAAGACGGGCACTCTGTCCGGCGTCCACACGTTGGCAGGGGTAGTGCTGGACGAGGACGGCCGGGTCCTGGTGTTCGCGTTGATGTCCGACGGCGCCGACCAGGACCCCGCGCGGGCGGCACTGGACGTCGTCGCGGCCTCGCTGAGGGGCTGTGGTTGCCGATAGCTTCGGGAAGGTGAACACGATGAGCGAGGTTGCGTCCCGGCCGGTCGTGGACTGGTCACTGGCCGCTTCCACGGGCGCCTTCCTCGCCCGTGGCGGGCCGGTGGTCTCCCGCGAGGAGGCCGGCCTGGCCGTGACCGAGCTGCGGGAGCTGTCGCTCGACGCCGAGGCACACGTCCGCGAGCTGACCGGGCTGGGCGCCGGGCTGCCGCTGCTCCCCGGTGACGTGGTGGACCGGCCCGGCTGGGTGCGCTCGGCCGCCGCCGGGCTCGACGCGCTCACCGCGAAGGCGCTACCGCCGAACCCGGCGGGGCCGCTGGGGCCGGTCCTGGCCGGTGGCGCCGGCGTGCAGACCGGCGTGGTGCTGGCCTTCCTGGCCTCCCGCGTGCTGGGCCAGTACGACCCGTTCGGCGGCCCGGACGGCGGCGGGCGGCTGCTGCTGGTGGCGCCGAACGTGGTCACCGCGCAGCAGGCGCTGCAGGTGCCCGGCCGCGACTTCCGGCTGTGGGTGTGCCTGCACGAGAGCACGCACCGGCTGCAGTTCACCGCCGTCGGCTGGCTGCGCGACTACTTCGCCGACGAGGTCGAACGCCTGGTCGGCGGCCTCACCGGCGACGACGACGGGATGACCGACCTGCTCGGCAGACTGCCGGACGCGCTGCGCGAGGCCCGGCGCGCCAAGGCGGACGGGCTGGTCGCGATCGGGCAGCTGTTGCGCTCGCCCGAGCAGCGCGAGGTGTTCGACCGGCTGCTGGCGCTGTCCACGCTCCTGGAAGGGCACGCGGACTACGTGATGGACGCGGTGGGGCCGAGCGTGGTCCCCAGCGTCGAGACGATCCGCGCGCGGTTCACCGAGCGGCGCAAGGGCGGCGGCCTGCTGGACCGGCTGCTGCGGGCGCTGCTCGGGGTGGACGCCAAGATCCGCCAGTACGCGCAGGGCGCGGCCTTCACCCGGCACGTCGTCGACCGGGTCGGGATGGCCGGGTTCAACGCCGTCTGGACCTCGCCCAACACGCTGCCGACCCGGGCCGAGATCGCCGATCCCGAGGCTTGGGTGCGGCGCGTCCACCCGTGACCGGGCCGCACCCCGCGGTCGCCGCGGTGCGCCGCGCGGTGCGGAACCTGCTGGCGGAGTGCCCCGGCGTGCCCGCGATCGACGTGGCGTTGTCCGGTGGGGCCGACTCGCTGGCGCTCACCGAGGCCGCCGTGTTCACCGGGCGGCGGCTCGGGCTGCCGGTGCGGGCGCTGGTCGTGGACCACGGGCTGCAGGCGGGCTCCGCGCGCGTGGCCGAAGAGGCGGCCGGGACGGCGCGCAAGCTCGGCGTGGACTCCGCCGAAGTCCTGACGGTCGAGGTGACCGGCCCGGGTGGCCCTGAGGCGGCCGCCCGGAACGCCCGTTATGCCGCGCTCCGCGCGCACCACCGCGGCATCGTCCTCCTCGGCCACACCCGCGACGACCAGGCCGAGACCGTCCTGCTCGGACTCGGCCGCGGCTCCGGTCCGCGCTCGATCGCCGGCATGCGTGCTGTGGATCTCCCGTGGGGTAGGCCACTCCTCGACGTGCCTCGCGCGACCACCCGGGACGCCTGCCGCGCGCTCGGCCTGACCCCGTGGGAGGACCCGCACAACAGCGATCCGCGCTACACCAGGGTGCGCCTGCGCGCGGAAGTGCTGCCGCTGCTGGAAGACGTCCTCAACGGCGGGGTCGCGGCGGCACTCGCCCGCACGGCCGTCCAGCTCAGGGAGGATTCCGAGGCGCTCGACGCGCTCGCAGCGGACTTCCTGGCGCGGCACGGGAAACCGGACATCGGGGAGCTCGCGCCGCTGCCCGCATCCCTCCGCAGGAGGATCCTGCGGAACTGGCTCACCGCGCACGGCGCGCGCGACCTCACCGACGCCCACCTGCGGTCCGTCGACGCGCTGGTCGCGCGGTGGCGCGGCCAGGGCGGCGTTTGGCTACCCGGCGGCTTGGTGGTGACCCGGACGCATGGCAGGCTTGCCATGAATCCACCGGAAACAAGAGGGGACTGACCCGTGTACGAAGGCGAGATCGCCTCCGTCCTCATCACCGAGCAGCAGATCAACGACAAGATCACCGAGCTCGCCAAGCAGATCGCCGCGGACTACGAGCGCGAGACCTCTGCCGGCGACCTGCTGCTGGTGGGCGTGCTCAAGGGCGCCGTCATGTTCATGACCGACTTCGCCCGCGTGCTGCCGATGCCGGCGCAGCTGGAGTTCATGGCCGTCTCCTCGTACGGTTCGTCCACGTCGTCCTCCGGCGTGGTGCGGATCCTCAAGGACCTCGACCGGGACATCACGGGGCGGCACGTGCTGATCGTCGAGGACATCGTCGACTCCGGACTGACCCTGTCCTGGCTGCTGAAGAACCTGGCGAGCCGCAACCCGGCGTCGCTGGAGGTCGTCACGCTGCTGCGCAAGCCGGAGGCGGTCAAGGTGGACGTGCCGGTGCGGTACGTCGGCTTCGACATCCCCAACGAGTTCGTGGTCGGGTACGGCCTCGACTACGCGGAGCGCTACCGGGACCTGCCCTACATCGGCACCCTTGATCCGAAGGTGTACGGCGCCTGAACACGGTGCGTGAGCACCGGAAATTCGTGAACCCGAACGTGCCGGAACGCGTCATAAGTGTCGGTGCGGTGCGTTAACCTACGCGAACGAGGGTGACGCGCCGCGATGCGGTACGGACGTGGGGTAGGGAGAACTGATGGGGAGCTACGCGGACGCCGCGGCGTTCCGGAACGCCGCCGTGAACGGGCAGCTGGGGGTCGACCCGGACGCCGCGCAGGCGGTTCTGAAGAAGATCCGCCTCGGCAAGGACCAGGTGGAGAACCTGCTGCGCAACGCCGGAGCCCTTGCTGAGCCGCCCAAGCTCGGCAACAACCCGGTCGGCAACGCCATCGCCGCGAAGTTCGTGCAGCGCGCCGACGGGGGCGGTGAGTCGTACGCGACCGCGCTGCGCAACCTCTACAACCAGTACCAGCAGGCCGAGGACGCCATCGTCGCGGCGATGAGCCACTACGACAAGATCGAGCAGGCCGCCGAAGACGCGCTGGCGTCCGGTCGCCAGGTCTGAAGGCGGGGGGACCGATCACGATGACTTCTCCGAGCAACGAGCCCAGAGGCGAGGCCGTCCAGCTGGGCGACAACGGCGAGTCCGCCGCGCTGGTGCAGCAGGCGCGCAACAGTGCGGGCGGGTTCACCTACGGCGGCGACCGCGCCATCGCGAGCCCGCCGAACTGGGCCTCGCAGGAGAGCAACCAGCTCTACCTCGGCGCCACCCAGAACAACGACCCGGCCACGGCCGAGGCCACCGGGCGGCAGTGGCAGTCCCACGGCGACAGCCTGCACCAGGCGGCCGACGACCTGTACAACGCGATCGCCGAACTGGGCAACGCGTGGATCGGGCAGGGCTCCGGTTCCGCGCAGGGCGCGCTGGTCGGCATCGCGAACTCCAGCAAGCAGGCCGGCGACGCGGCGCACACCATGTCGAACCGGATGGCGCAGCAGGCCGCGGCGGCGGCCGAGGTCAAGAAGATGCCCGCGCCGAAGGAGTTCGACCCGGCCAAGCAGACCGCGGCGATGCTCGCCGGCGGCCCGGCTGCGATGGTCGCCGACATGAAGGTGCAGGCCGACGAGGCTCGCGCCGTGCACGCCCAGCAGGTCCAGTACTTCAACGCCTACACCCAGGCGATGTCCGAGGTGGACAGCGCGACCCCGAGCTTCGGCCCGGAGTCGCTCGGCCTGCCCGCGGACGGCCGCTTCGGCGGCACCTCGGCGCAGTCCGTCGGGGCCGGCTCCGGCGCGGTGCCCGGTGGCCTCGGGTCGGTCGGGCTCGGCCCGGTCGGCGGCGTCACCACCGGGATCCCCGGCGGCGGCGCGGCGGGCTTCGCCGCCGGTGGCCAGCCCGGTGGCGCCCCCGGTCCGCACGGTGTCCCGGCGGCTCCCGCTCCGGCGGCAGGCGCGGCTTCCGGCGCGGGTCAGGTGACCGCGGCGCCGACGTCGTCCGGCGGTGGCGGTGCGGCGGCGCTGGGCGCGGTGGCGGGTCTCGGCACGGCGGGTCTCGCCGCGGTGGGTGGCAAGGCCGCTCTCGGCCGCGGCAGCAAGTCCGGCGCCAAGGAGCGCCCGGCGGCCGACGAGACGGCGGCCAGCTCGGACCAGTCGCAGCAGGCCCACGGCGCCGCGCAGCAGCAGCAGCAGGCCCAGCAGAGCCTCATGAACACCGGTGGGACCATCGGTGGGGCAGGCACCCCGCCGCCGGCGTCCGGCATGGGCGGCGGCATGGGTGCCGGCGCGCAGGGCTCGGAGGACGAGGAGCACACCCGTGCCTCCTTCCTCGTCGAGGCCGATCCCGACGAGGCGTTCGGCGCCAACGTGGCAACGGCGCCGCCGGTCATCGGGGCCTGGAACGACGAGGACGACCGCTGATCCGGCGCAACCGCGCGAACCGGGAAAGAGGGACTTGATGGCGCGAGCGGAGCTGCTCACTCCGCTGGAACTGGACTTCCTGTGGGAGTCCTTCGGAGCAGGCGAACTGCCGTACCCGCTGGAGGTGCGCTCGCACGGCGCGACGATGGACGAGCGTGCCGAGCTGCGGCGGCAGACCCTGGACCGGCTCGCCGCGCGTGGCGCGGCCGACGGCCGGGGCCGCCCCGCGCCGCACGTCGAGGAGTTCTTCGAGGTGCTGGCCGGGTCGGAGACCAGCCTGGACAGCGTGCACATCACCGGGCCGGACGCGCGTCCGCTGCTCGCTGTGGCGGCGGCGCTGTCCGGGCGCGGTGTGCTCGCGGTGCACGACGAGCGGGGCTTCCACTTCCAGCCGATGCCGGCGGACGGCCTCGCGAGCGCCATCGTGTCCCTGCTGCCCGCCGCCCGGCGGGGCAGCGAGAAGTCGATCACCGTGCCGCTCGAGCAGCTGATGACGGCCACCGGGGCCGACTTCCTGCAGCGCCGCACCGCGGCCGGCGGGCGGACCAGCGCGGACGACGACCGCAAGGCGCTGGCCCGGCTGCAGGCCCAGCCGCGGCTGCGCGGCGGGCAGATCGGCGCCAACGCCCGCAGCCGCAGCGGCGCGAAGACCAGGCCGCCGGTGCTGAGCTGGTTCGACACCGACGACGGCCGCTACTTCACGCAGGCCAGCCGCGGTCACGACGGGCGCGACTGGATCACCATCGCCCCCGCCGACGCGGCGAACCTGCGGCACCGGCTCGGCGAGATGCTGGTCAGCGCCGCCGGCGAGACCCTGGCGCCGGGTGGTGCCTGGTGATCGGTGTTGTGCAGGCCGATGGGCGGCCCACCGCCACCCCGGCGGCTGCGTCGCGCCTGAGGCAGCGGCCCGCCGCCCTCGCGGTTGCGCCGCGCCTGCGGCAGCGGCCCACCGCCGCCCTGGCGACTGCGGCGAACCTGAGGCAACGGCCCACCGTCGCCCTCGCGGCTGCGGCAAGGTCGCGACTCTGGCTCGCCGCCGCCCCCGCTGACGCGGCGAACCTGCGGCACCGGCTTGGCGAGATGCTGGTCAGCGCCGCCGGCGAGACCCTGGCGCCGGGTGGTGCCTGGTGACCGGTGTTGTGCAGGTCGGTGGGCGGCGCACCGCCGCCCTGGCGGTTGCGTCGCGCCTGAGGCAGCGGCCCACCGCCGCCCTGGCGGCTGCGGCAAGGTCGCGACTCTGGGTCGCCGCCGCCGCCGCTGACGCGGCGAACCTGCGGCGCCGGCTCGGCGAGATGCTGGTCAGCGCCGCCGGCGAGACCCTGGCGCCGGGTGGTGCCTGGTGAACC